>CAVJQD010000055.1:0-14717 GCA_963651555.1 uncultured Clostridium sp.
CGTGTCCCCAAACAACGCATACACAAACGGGTCTGGCGGCTCGAACGACACGAGGGCGTGTCGTCTCCACAATCGTAGCATCTATACCGCGGGCGAGGCGCCCGCGTCCCCAAACAACGCATACACAAACGGGTCTGGCGACCCGAACGACACGAGGCGTGTCGTCTCCACAATCGTAGCATGGTCAAAAGATAGTGGATTAAAGTGGACAATAGATGGCTTTAGTGGACAATAGAGTTATAGTGGACTATAGAAGGGATGATTGTACACTTAAAAAGTCGGTAAGGGTCTTATAGGATAAAGGAGTGCTAGGGTAGTGCTAGGGTAGTGCTAGGGATGTGGTAGGGATGTGGTAGGGTTATACGCTCGAGATTAGCGGCTTGATGTTGGTGGATAGTTGGGGCAAGAATTCGTGTTTGTCTTAAAATTATTGGTGAGAAGTTGCGTGGTTGGAAAAGAAGTTGTACCTTTGCAGCGCAATCGTGATAGGATGCGTAAGCGGCAATAGCTCAGTTGGTAGAGCACTAGCTTCCCAAGCTGGGGGTCGCGAGTTCGAGCCTCGTTTGCCGCTCTCAAGGGCCTTTCCCTTTTATTGATAAGGTGAAGGGTTCTTTTTTTATCGGAATAAATGTCGTACCTTTGCGGTTTGATATGCATGGTGATCGGAGAAAGGCGGGAGGAGGAATGCATCGGAATGCTAAATAATGGAGTATAAGTATTTATCACATATCGATTATCCCAGCGACTTGAAGCGACTACGGATCGAAGAATTGCCGCAGGTGTGTGCTGAGTTGCGCGATTTTATCATAGAGGAGTTGAGCAAACACCCAGGTCACTTGGCGTCGTCGCTAGGAACAATAGAGCTGACGGTGGCGTTGCATTACGTGTTTAACACGCCAGATGACAGGTTGATATGGGATGTTGGTCACCAAGCATACGCGCATAAGATACTGACAGGCAGGCGTGAACGCTTTCATACGAATCGGCAGTACAAGGGTTTGGCCCCGTTTCCGACGCCGAAGGAGAGCGAGTATGATGCGTTTATAGCGGGTCATGCGAGCAACTCGATCTCGGCGGCTTTGGGAGAACAGATCGCTAACCAGATGCAAGGGAATCGGCGTCAGGTGGTGGCCGTTATAGGGGACGGCGCAATGACGGGGGGATTGGCCTTTGAGGGGTTGAACAATACGTCCATGGACAAGAACAATCTGCTCATAATATTGAACGATAACAACATGGCGATAGACCCATTGAAGGGCGGTTTTACCCAGTATTTGGTGGACATCACGACCTCGAAGGGGTATAACAAGTTTCGTTATCGGTTGTATCTGCTGCTGAAACATCTTCACCTTATCGACAATAAGAAGAAGCAACGTGTTCAGCGTTTCAACAACAGCCTCAAGGCGATGCTCACGCATCAGCAGAAGAATATCTTCACGGGACTCAATCTACGTTACTTTGGGCCTGCGGACGGGCACAATGTAGTGGACCTAGTACGCATCTTATCGGAGATAAAAGACTACGAGGGGCCTCGGGTGTTGCACATTATTACCAAGAAAGGGAAAGGCTATGCGCCTGCTGAACAGGAGCAGACCGTCTGGCACGCACCAGGTGAGTTCTGCGTGGAGACGGGCGTGCGGGCGTGCGAGAAGGACGGCGGTGTTCATGCGTTGCTGTGGCAAGAGGTGTTTGGTAAGACCTTGTTGGACCTTGCAAGGAAGGACAAGCGTATTGTGGGAGTCACGCCAGCGATGCCGAGCGGGTGCAGCATGAACATAATGCAGCACGAGATACCCGAGAGGGTGTTCGATGTTGGAATCGCTGAGGGGCATGCGGTGACCTTTTCTGCAGGGCTTGCGAAAGAGGGTATGCTGCCTTATTGCAACATCTATTCGTCGTTCATGCAACGGGCTTACGACAATATCATCCATGATGTGGCGTTACCAGACCTGCATGTGGTGCTCTGCATTGACCGAGCAGGGATAGTGGGAGCCGATGGAGCGACCCACCATGGGCTGTTTGACATGGCGTACTTGCGTCCTATTCCGAACATCATCATCGGTGCGCCGAGGTTAGGTGCAGACCTGAGAGATATGCTTTTCACGGCTCAGACGGTGGGAGGACCTATTGCGATACGCTATCCTCGTGGGGCAATACCCGACACGGAAGACCCTCGGGAGAAAGAGCCTCAGCCGATGGAGATAGGTAAAGCACGGCTGCTGAAACCGTGCGAAGGGGCGACGACGGCGGTGCTGTCGATTGGGGCTATAGGGAACACGGTGCAGGAAGCCATTGCGGATATGGCAGTGATGCACTACGACATGGTGTGGCTGAAGCCTATCGATACGGAGATATTGGACAAAGTGGGGCGGCAATGTAACTTAGTATTCACGGCGGAGGACGGTATAGACGCCGGTGGACTCGGGAGTGCGGTGGCTGAATATTTCGCTGAGAAAGGCTACAAGGCTCGGGTGGTACGGCTCGGGGTTAGGGACCAGTTCGTAGAACATGGCAGCACGAGAGAGTTATACCACGCCTTGGGATTGGACGCAGAGGGCATCCGTCATTCATTAGAAACAACTGAACCATAATATCTATGCGCATAATCATAGCAGGAGCGGGGGAAGTAGGAACGCACTTGGCCAAACTATTGACCCGCGAGAACATGGAGATAAGCCTCATGGACGAGGACGCCGACAAGTTGGGCAACCTTGAGTCGAACTACGACATGCAGACGAAGGTGGGTTCACCTACCTCGCTGCGCGACTTGCGAGATATAGGAGTGAAAGATGTGGACTTGTTTATCGCCGTTACTCCTCACGAGAGCGTCAACATGACGGCGTGTTTGATAGCCAACAGTATGGGGGCGCAGAAGACTCTTGCGCGCATCGATAACTACGAGTATCTACTGCCTGAGAACAGGGTTTTCTTTGAGAAGTTGGGCTTGAACCACCTCATCTATCCAGAGGTGCTGGCTGCAAAGGAGATATGCGAAGCGTTGCAGACCAATTGGATGCGTTATCACCTCGTGTTGGGCGATGGGACGCTGCACCTTTGTGTTGTGAGAGTGAGGGAGAATTCGGTGATAATCAACAAGAAGTTCATGGACGGGAGCTTCAACCACAGTCGGTACAGAGTGGTGGCAATAAAGCGTGGTATGGAGACGATTATCCCCCGAGGCAGCGACGAGATATTGGCAGGGGACTTGGTGTATTTCGTTTGTACCAAGGAGAACCTCGATTTTGTGCGCGAGCAAGCTGGTAAGGAGAAACGGGATATTCATAATGTTCTGTTTGTGGGCGGTAGTCGTATTGCGCAAAAGGCTGCACAGGCGTTGCCAGACAACTTGAATATTAAGATACTAGAGTCGAATAGAGAGACCTGTTATCAGCTCTCGACGAAGCTTGGGAATGCGCTCATTATCAATGCGGACGGCAGTAATATGGAGGTGCTGAAAGAGGAGGGGATACGGGATGTGGATGCGTTTGTGGCGGTGACGGACAGTAGTGAGACCAACTTGTTTGCTTGCTTGGCTGCGAAACGATTGGGCGTAAGAAAGACGATTGCAGAGGTTGAGAACATCGACTACATCCCAATGGCAGAAGGTTTGGACATAGGAAGTGTGATAAACAAGAAGGCTATTGCCGCTGGGTATATCTATCAGATGTTATTGGATGCCACGGTACTCAATATACGCAACCTAACGAGCGCCGATGCACAGATTGTGGAGCTCAAGGCTACAGAGGGTTGTAAGATTACACGGCACAAGATTAAGCAGCTCGACTTGCCGAGAGACATCAATATTGGTGCCATCGTAAGAGACGGAGTGGCGGTATTGGTGAACGGCGATACACAGGTGGTAACCAATGACCAAGTGGTAGTATTCTGCAAGTCGGCAGCTATTAGGCAACTTGAGAAGTTCTTTAAGTAACAATCATAGACCGATGACAAAGACATTCAATACGAGGTTGGTTATCAAGACGATGGGGGCGCTCCTGCTGATAGAGGCGTTCTTCATGCTTATGCCGTCGGTTGTGTGTCTTATCTATCACGAGAAAGAACTCAATTACTTCTGCTTTAGTACGGCTGTGACGATGCTGGCTGGTATCATAGGGCTACTTGTTGGGCGCAAAGCAGAGAAGCATGTGGGGGCACGAGAAGGGTATCTGATTGTGGCGATTGTGTGGTTTATCTTCTCGTTGTTTGGCATGTTGCCGTATTATCTAAGCGGTGCGATACCTAATTTCACGGACGCTTTTTTCGAGACGATGTCGGGCTTCACGACTACTGGGGCTACCGTTATTCCGGATGTGGAGGCAATGGGACACGGTGTTCTCTTTTGGAGGAGCCTCACTCAATGGTTGGGCGGTATGGGTATCATCGTTCTTTCGATCGCCATACTGCCTATGTTCGGCATGGGTGGGATGCAGCTCTATGCTGCGGAGGTGACGGGATTATCCTACGAGAAAGTGTCGCCAAGGATATCGGACACCGCTAAACTTATCTGGGGGTTGTACTTCTGTCTAACGCTCTGCGAGATACTGTTGCTTTGGTTGTTCGGTATGGACCTATTCGACTCGGTATGTCACTCGCTGTCGACTATGGCGACGGGTGGATTCTCGACCAAGAACAGCAGTTTGGCGTTCTATGATAACGCTGCGATACATTATACGGTGACGGTGTTTATGCTGCTGGCTGGTATTAACTTCGTGCTACTTATCTACTTGCTACGAGGCAAGCCGAAGCATTTATTGCACGATGAAGAGACACATTGGTATGTGGGTTGCGCACTGCTTTGTGCTTTGCTGGTGTTTGCAGGGCTCTATATATCCCGTCCATCGTGGGATTGGCACACGGCTGAGCGGTCTTTTAGAGATGGACTATTCACGGTGGTAGCAGCGATGACATCGACGGGTTATACCATATCAGACTATGTATTGTGGCCATCGGTATTGTGGGTGCTCATCTTGTTCTTGATGCTTACAGGCGGTTGCGCTGGTAGCACATCGGGAGGTATCAAGTGGGTGCGCATTGTCATTATCATTAAGAACGGCTTGGCAGAGTTCAAGAGACGCATACACCCGAACGCCATCATCCCTGTGAAACTCAACGGTAAGCCCGTGGGACAGCAGTCGATCAACAACACAATGGCCTTCATGCTATTCTATATGTTCATTATTGGCATCGCCACACTTGTGTTTTGTGCATGCGGTTTGGACTTCGATGAGTCGATTGGAACGGCTATATCGGCGATGGGCAATGTGGGCATCAGCATAGGTCAGTTCGGTCCTGCAGGTACTTATGCGGCATTCCCGCTCGTGGGCAAGTGGGTGATGATACTCATTATGCTTATCGGTCGTCTTGAGATATTCACAGTATTACTTCTCTTTTCGCCTACTCTTTGGAAGAAATGAAGCAGCCTCAGCCATGGCATATCAGTCTGTTCATCTTCTGCATCATTGCCGCTTTGGCGTGCATAGCGGCGGTATATCCCGAGGAGGGGGTAACGATTGGGGATGTGACCTTGCGTTTCCCCACCTTAAAGTCCTTTCTACAAAGCGAGGAAGAGGCGGAAGAGGTGGTCAGTGAGCCTGAGTTATCGCCCGAGGAGTTGCTTGCACTGCGGGAGGAGGAGGCTCGCAAGGCGGAAGAGATGGGCTTTGTTGATTATTTCAAGACCAATCCATCACGCATTCATTGGCCCAAGGAGGACAGTTGCTCCATTGGAGATAGTACTTACTTTGACAATCTCTATGCAGCACTTCGCAGTGCAAAAGATACATGCGTACATATCGTACACTATGGCGACTCGCAGATTGAGGAGGACCGTATCACACAGATGTTGCGTCGCCGACTGCAGGAACACTTTGGCGGTGGTGGACCTGGTTTGGTACCACTCTATCAGTCGATTGCCACTGTCACGCTTGGGCAGCATACCGAACCCGAATCGACACGCTACTTAGTGTATGGCAATAAGGCTTTTCGGCGCAACGGCAGCAACAAATATGGTCCTATGGGGCAAGTAGCCATCATAGACACCACCATTGCTTGCTCTATCATTCCACGCAGCAAGAAGACCGGTATCTACTCGGCACATCAGTTCAATCGACTTACTCTATTGAGCAATACAGAGTCGATGCTGCGTTTTACCGCCAATGGGCGAACTACCAAGATAACGCCTTCTAATGCTTCACTCCAACTCATCACGGTGACATTACCCGACAGCAGTACGAGTGTCAATGTACGACTTTCTGGGCAAGGCGAGGTGTATGGTCTGCTACTCAGCACCGACACGGGCGTGGGTGTGGACAATATTCCTATGCGTGGTTGCTCGGGTATGATATTCACAAGCATCCAAGCAGCACAGTTGCGTGCTTACTATAGTGCCACCAATACATGCCTAATCATTTTACAGTACGGAGGTAACAACATGCCGCACCTACATTCAGAGGAAGAGGTGGATGAGTATGTGGCTGCACTGATTGGGCAGATACAATTCTTGCAGCGTCAAGCTCCCAATGCTGCCATACTGTTTATCGGTCCAAGCGACATGACCACTCGTCGTAAAGGTGTGTTGCAAACATATCCTTTGCTGCCTTATTTGGAACGGACTCTCTGCCGAGAGGTGACGAAATCGGGAGCTGCTTATTGGAGTATTTATAACACTATGGGTGGCGAAAACTCCATGCAGCAGTGGGTAAAGGCAGGACTTGCGGGTAGCGACTATGTCCACTTCACTCGGAAAGGGGCAGAGAACATTGGGAACATACTCTGCGATGCCTTGTTCAATGGTTATAAGTTCTACTTATGGAGAAACAATATAGAAGAATAGACTGATGAAGGACTTGCTCACACATATCTTTGCGTTCGACGCCAACACTCCCTTGCTCTTCACGCAGTTCTACTTCTGGGCATTCTTTGCTATTGTCTATGCCTTCTTTGCTCTATTCCATAAGAAACGACTATTGAGGAACAGTTTTCTGCTATTCGTTAGTCTGTTCTTTTACTATAAGACGAGTGGTATCTTTATCTTGATACTTCTCTTTGTCACTTGCTCCGATTTTCTCATTGCCAGACGTATCTACTCGGCTCAGGCACGGGGTCGAGAGCGATTGGCTAAGGTATGGTTAGCCGTGAGCATTATAGTAGACCTGTCCCTCCTATGCTATTTTAAGTATGCCTATTTCCTCACCAATATGGTGAATGATATATTCTCCACGCACTTTCAAGTGTTCGATATCTTTGCTTGGATCGGTAACGGGTTCTGCGACCATGGGCGCTTCGATGTAGATAGGATAGTACTTCCAGTAGGTATATCTTTCTATCTATTCCAAGTGATATCTTACACGATGGATGTCTATAAACGGCAGATTAAGCCTGTGGACAATATCTTGGACTTCGGTTTCTATGTCTCGTTCTTTCCACAACTCGTTGCAGGACCTATTGTGCGGGCATCGGAGTTCATCCCTCAACTATATAAGCCCTTTAATCTTTCAAAACGGCAGTTTGGCATTGCAGTATTCTGGATATTGAATGGTCTGATCAAGAAGATTGTACTTTCGGACTATCTTGCAGTGCAATATATTGACCGAGTGTTCGACAACCCACTGCTATTCTCTGGGTTCGAAAACCTCTTTGCGCTCTTTGCCTATTCGCTACAAGTATATGCCGACTTCTCGGGGTATACTGATATTGCCATTGGGCTTGCCATGCTGATGGGTTTCTACCTTCCGAAGAACTTCAACTCTCCTTATAAAGCCACCAACCCTCAAGACTTCTGGCGTAGGTGGCACATATCGCTCTCTCGGTGGTTGAAGAGTTATCTCTATATTCCTCTGGGTGGCAACCGCAACTCGACCCCTGCAACCTATATCTTATTGATACTCTTTGCCATTATTGCCGTAGCACTGACCGGTAATATCTATATCGGTCTCGCTATCATTGTCGTCTCGCTTTGCGTTGTGCTTGCACTGATATTCCTTCCACAAAGGCGTAAGAAGATATATGCCAACCTCAACTCGTTCATCACCATGCTATTGGGTGGTCTTTGGCATGGTGCCAGTTGGAACTTCATTATCTGGGGCGGGCTGAACGGTATCGGTATGATTATCTTCAAGTTATGGAGAGATTGTTCTTGGCATTTGCGTATGGCTATCATGACGCTTCTATCGGTAGCCATTGTGATAACACGCCACTTCTACCCTACTCCATTTGTGAATCTCTGCACGGTATGGCTGCTCTGTCTCAGTTGCGCCACACTGATTCGTTACATCTACTATCTGATTCACCATCGCCGTTCGGTGACAGATAGTCATCTGGTTCAATATATCGCTACAGCATGGGCTGTGATACAGACCTTCACTTTTATTACCTTCACTCGATTGTTCTTCCGTGCAGGGAGCAACCTTGATCCGGCAACGGCTAATCATGAAGCATGGCAGACTGCAACACAGATGATTACCCAGATCGGTTCGCCATGGAACTGGCAGATAGTGCCGCAAGTTATCTGTCAATACTCCGGTGTGATGTTGCTATTTATGATAGGTATGCTTATTCACTGGCTACCAAGCAAGTTCAAGCAATGGTATCGTATTCGTTTTGCCATGTTGCCCGTGCCCGTCATCGGGATTATCGCTGTGTTGGTGGTGTTTGCCGTTTACCAATTCATCACGGCTGACCTGCAAGCCTTCATCTATTTTCAGTTCTAACCACGACGGTTTCGTCGAGTATGGAAACGCTTATGCCAAGCGTTGAAACGAGCAATGTTCTCGCTGCCGAACTTCTCAAGACTATGTCGCACCTGCGGTAGGGTCTTGGTGCGTTCCGGATGACTTTTGCTATAGAACTTATCAGCATAACATATTATCTCCTCCTCAATGGTATGCGGGCAAAAGTCCTGTACGGGCAGAGGCAAATGGTCTCGCACTATCTGTTCGGCGGTGATGCCCGTACCTGTATGGCGCTGAGCCACTTCAGCATGCCGAGGCAGTCCTTCCTTACGCAGCAGTTCTGCCCCTAGATACCCATGGCATATATAATCATGCTTGCCATAGCAATAGATGCCAGAAGCATCACATTGGTAGATACCTATATCGTGTAACATTGCCGCCTCGTAGAGAAATGCCTCATCGGCATGTAGTTCAGGGTGATGATGCGCAACATTTAAGGCTTTACGTGCTACACAACGACTATGTTGAAGCAATATCTTCTCTAACGGTGGGTTATCCGCATAGTACTTATGTATCAAGGCTTCGCAATCCATCATACACTCTCCGTTAGCTATGTAACCCATTGAGCAGTGCTTGTGCTGTCAGGCGTTTCTTATCGGGCAGCTGCAGTTCTAATATCTCTATGAATCCATCTGCTACTGCCACACGCATTGTTTTCTTATCCTCTATCTGCAAAGTACCATAAGGTAAGTGATGATTCTGTTGAATGGGTCGAACGGCAAAGATTTTAACCACTTTCTCTTCGCCTGCTATTGTCAGTTTTCCCCATGCAGCAGGATATGGACTTAGGCCTCTTACGAAGTTATGCACCTCTTGGGCAGTCTTGCTGAAGTCGATCTCGCATGTCTCACGGAATATCTTTGGCGCTAGTCGTAGGGCTTCGGCAGGCAATTCCGGTTGAGGGACAGGCTGAACCGTTCCTGCGAGTATCTGATCCATGGTTCGCAACACAGTCTCAGTGCCTAATGCCATGAGTCGGTCGTATAGACTACCCACGTTCTCGTTCTCACCAATCTCTAAGGAACGCTGCATGATCATGTCTCCAGTGTCGATATCATGCTTAAGGAAGAAGGTTGTGACCCCTGTCTTTTTCTCGCCATTGATGATTGCCCAGTTGATTGGTGCAGCACCACGATACTGAGGAAGCAAGGAGGCATGGAGGTTGAAGGTGCCAAGACGAGGCATGTTCCATACGACCTCTGGCAACATACGGAAAGCCACTACTATCTGCAAGTCGGCTTTGTATGATCGGAGTTCCTCTACGAAACCTTCATCTTTCAACTTCTCTGGTTGTAATACGGGTAGACCTGCCTGCAAGGCATACTCTTTCACGGGTGAGTATTGCAACTTGTGTCCTCTGCCGGCAGGCTTATCGGGCATTGTGATAACTGCTACAATGTTGTATCCGTTCTCCACTAATGCGCGCAGAGGGGCTACTGCAAACTCTGGCGTCCCCATATAGATGATGCGTAAATCTTTCTTTTCCATTTCTATTCAAATATAAGGCAAAGACCTGCCTGATTATAATTTGTTATATTGCGGAACTGTCCCCAAGGACATATTCCATGATAAAGCCGTACTCCCATTGCGAAGCGGGAGAAATAGCCATCGTAGTGCGGCATATTAAACCGTGCACCAAGGAATACATTGTATGTAAACGCACGGCGTTCTGTGTATTCCGTTGCAATCAGTTGTCCTTCGCTATCGACTGCATAGTCGGGGTATCCAAGTGCAGCACGATTCCTCACCTCAACCGATGCTACGCCTTGAAAGCCATGCTTGGATGTAGGCGACTGGTACTGATATTGCAAGTACATCTCCCATGGTGACACCTTTGGTTGAGCTAAAGAGGCATCTCCGTCGGTTGCATCGATAAAATACCACCCACGACGAGCATTCCATAAGAGCAGCAACCCTACTCGAAAACAATGGTTCTGTGCATAGCGGTCCTCGGCTTCGTTGAGAGTGAAGGTCAGTTCCGTATAGTTATACGACACATTGACTCGTCGCAATGGGAAGCCTAAGTCGGCATGTTGCAGAACTAACTCATCGCCTATATGTGTCGACTCGTGTTTGAACGGGTCCCACGATATGGAGTAGTTCTTTGCAAAGCCTTTATTCAGCCTATGCATGAAGCATATTATCGGTCCGCCTATTCGGTAGTCGGTATCAATCACAGGCGAGGTAGTCGGTTCGGTTAGGTCTAACCACAACGAGGCAGATAGAGGTATGGACACGGCTAAGGCGTAAGCATCGCTATGGATATTACCTCGCCACAAGGGCAGTTTCATACCGAACACAGCCGCAGTCGTGAAGCGATAACTATCACCAGTATGCCCCCAATCATAGGAGTAATGATTTGTGTTCCATTGCATATCCAAGCGCACGAAGTCGGGGTGCACATCTGCCAATAGTGAATGACCGAAAGGCGCATACCGAAACAGTCCCTCACGGAAGGAAGTGCTTTGTGCCGACAATGCCAGCGACAACAGTAACGATAATATGACCGTTGTGATACGCTTCATCTCACTTTTCCACGCCCCAGAAGAGTTTCTGCCGCAGGGAGTTGAAGAACGAGTGTTCCTCGGTGTGTACCAACTTCACGGTCTGCGTGGCTTTCTCTATATGCAGAGTCACTTCCTCTTTCATCGTCCTACTGCGTCCATCGACGGAGAGTAGGTAACTGTGTGAACGGCTCTTTATCTTTAGGTCGATCTTCCAATCATCGGGTATAACCAACGGGCGTACGGTTAGGCTGTGAGTGGCAATAGGAGATATTATTATGGCGTGTGTCTGCGGCGCCATCAACGGTCCACCGACCGACAAGTTGTATGCCGTTGAACCAGTAGGGGTAGATATCAATAGGCCATCGGCCTTGTAGGTATGCAGCGGCAACTGGTTGATCCACACCTCTACCGATATCATTGAGCTCAACTCTTGTTTCATCACTGCCACCTCGTTGAGCGATAGTATCTCACCTTCCTCCGAGGTATGCGAGGGCTGCACATGCAACAGAGCACGCTGCTCAATGGTATAGGCATTATTGATGAGTTGCTCGCAGACCGAGTTATTGTCGGAGGTCTGAACCTCCGTTAGGAAACCAAGATGTCCGCAGTTGATACCCAAGATAGGTATGTTCTTATCGATCACTTGCGAGGCAGAGTATAAGAACGTGCCATCACCGCCAACCGAGAGAGCAAAGTCGATAGTGGTATCGACATCGTGAGTATATGGTGCATACTTATCTCTAAGGTTCATCTCGTTGCGCAACTCCTGCGAGAGGAGCACTTGCACATGATGTGCATCCATAAACTCAAGGATACGAGCCACCTCTGTGAGAGTATCACGCTTGCTCGAGTTACCAAATACAGCAATAGTCATATTGTTCAAATGTTTACATCGGCAAAGATAGTGAATATTCTCTATACCCACAAGTACTTAGTATTGTTCCTCTTGACTTGGGAAGGTGTTATCTTTTACGGCAGCGATATATTGCTCGGTAGCCTCTTTGATGTTCTGACATATATTGGCAAAGCGTCGTAGGAACTTCGGTTGGAAGCCCTGCGTGATACCTAACATATCGTGCAGAACGAGCACTTGTCCGTCCATACCTGCACCTGCACCAATACCAATGGTAGGTACTTTCACGGCATTGGTTACCTTTGTGCCTAAGGCAGCCGGTATCTTCTCATACAAGAGAGAGAAACAACCTGCCTCTTCGAGTGCCAACGAGTCATCGAAGAGTTGCTGTGCCTCTTTCTCTTCTTTTGCTCGCAAAGCAAAGCCTCCGAACTGATTCACACTCTGTGGTGTTAATCCGAGATGCGCCATCACAGGTATACCGGCTGCAGTAAGTCGTTTCACGAGTGGGATGATCTGGTGTCCACCCTCAATCTTAAGGCCATCGGCACCTGTCTCTTTCATCACACGGATAGCGTTGCGCATACCACTATCGTCGGACTCTTGGTACGAGCCGAAAGGCATATCGAACAAAACGAAGGCACGCTTGGCTGCTCGGCGTACTCCTTTGGTGAGGAAAATCATCTCATCGAGCGAGATAGGGAGTGTGGTGGAGTTGCCACAAACCACATTGGAGGCAGAGTCACCTACTAAGATGATATCAATGCCTGCCTCATCGATAATCGATGCGAGTGTGTAGTCGTAAGCGGTAAGCATACTAATTTTCTCTCCTTGTTCCTTCATCTGACGGAGAGTGCGAGTTGTGACTCGCTGCGATTGTGCTGAATGTACTGACATAGTATCTATTCTGTTTTATATTACTTCTTTCTTAGTTCTTTATGGTCTTTGAGCATGCGCTGTACGGCAAACTTACCTGTTACTACTGCGTTAGGCAGTCCACCAGGTGCTTGCAACCACTGTCCGGCGAGATAGAGGTTATCCACCCCTTGTACACGCCCACGGTGGTATATCTTCTCGTTCTGCGAGGTAAGTGCGAAACTCATAAAAGCACCTTTGTACACATTGCAATAGCGCGTATTGGTAACAGGGGTTGCTACATCCAAGAGGGCGATATGTCCCTGCAACTCTGCAAAGCGTTGCTCTAAGGCATCTTGTACGGTTTTGGCAACCAAGTTCTTCTCGGCACGGTATGCTTGAAAATCCTCTCGGCGCAGTCGTTCCCAGAAGTCGTAATCGTCCTCATACTGTGTGAGGAGCACTTGCAGGATACTCTTGCCTTCGGGCGAGAAGGAAGTCTCGTAGTTGAAGTGCTTCAAGAAGCCGGTCTCTACTGGACGGTTATCAATACTAAGGTTCGCTATGTCGAGTGCCATTGCGCAAGGTATATCCTTCGTTATGTGGTCGACTGCGAAATAGAGGTTGACGCTACTATAGGTAGGATACTTCTTTGGCAAGTCGATAAAATGCTCTCTCATGTAAGGGTCCATATACTCCTTTGGCAGGAGGTGTGCCATGGTATGGTACAAGTCGCAAGTAGATATCACATAATCAGCCTCAACAGTAGTGCCATTGCTGAAAGTGACCGAATAGGCATGTCCCTCTTGGATATTGATCTGCTCTGCTGCCCAGCCGGTCTGCAGTACGCCACCTAACGACTGATAGCGGTCTACCATGCGTTCCACCATTCCTTTGCTACCTCCTTGAGGGAGGTCTGCGTTGCTGTTACAAAAAGCAGCGTACACATAGAAGAGCGAGGACACATTGTAGAACTTAGGGAAGTAGACATTGAGCATCTTGCGTATGAGCGGACTCTTGAACCGCTTGGCATAGTCGGAGATGAGCATCTTTGAGTAGACTCGATGCACTTTTCCCACTTTGCGCATCGACCATAGGAGTTTAGCATACTCCCAAAATGACAACTGCTCCATCGGTTTGTGTGCCACGAGTGCCACGCTCTGGTAGAGATGCAGAAGTTGAATGAACTCCTCAATAGCCTTCTCGTCCTCGGGTGCGACTCGTAAGAGGTCCTCGTGTAGTCGGTTGATATCGTGCCATACATTGAGAGTCTGTCCATCGAGTTCCACCTGCATGAACGACTCGGGCTGTATGACATGTACATCGTCGCCTAACACGCCTACATCTTGCCAGACCTTGTAGATATCGGTCTGGGCGTTGGTGCCTGTGAGCCAGTGCACACAGTTGTCGATTAGAAACCCCTCACGACGCCACCACGATAACAACCCTCCTGGCACACGATGCCGCTCATAGACAACACTCTCTAACCCTGCTTTTTGTGCATATATACCTGCTGTTAACCCCGATACTCCCCCGCCAATAATCAATACTTTTGCCATGTTCTTTATTTCACAACCTTATTACCTTATTCCCCACTTGCCACCTCACTTCTCATTGTTTTCGGAGTGCAAAGGTACAATTTTTGTGCCAGTCCTGCAAAGGAGCAAGAGGAGGCAATTAACATCTAAAAATTCCATGTTTCGTTATTTTACTTCTAATTGGATGTTTCTCCACTTTTTGAGTGCTTTGTGGTTTTTATTTGTATCTGCTTGA
>CAVJQD010000056.1:0-13786 GCA_963651555.1 uncultured Clostridium sp.
TTGAACGACACGAGGGCGTGTCGTCTCCACAATAAACAAGTCTTGCGACTTGAACGACACGAGGGCGTGTCGTCTCCACAATAAACAAGTCTTACGACTTGAACGACACGAGGGCGTGTCGTCTCCACAATAAACAAGTCTTACGACTTGAACGACACGAGGGCGTGTCGTCTCCACAATAAACAAGTCTTACGACTTGAACGACACGAGGGCGTGTCGTCTCCACAATAAACAAGTCTTGCGACTTGAACAACACGGGGGCGTGTCGTCTCCACAATAATCAAGTCTTACGACTTGAACGACACGGGGGACTCGATACGGTATTCTTGTTCAGTCCACTGGACTTCACTCGCTCAGGCAGACTCAGTGCTTACGCACCTGCCTTCGCTTCACGTCTCCACAATCATAGTATGGTCACCATTACTTCGTCATCGCCTCGTATCTTGCAAACAAGGCGGCGACGCAGTCGGGTTCTGTGATGTTGGCGGGGAAGCCGTAGGCACGGAGCACGGCACGGTCGTTGGCTTGATGGGCACGGCGCAGGCTCACGGGCATCGTCACCTCGTCGTAGAGGTCAGCCAGACTGCTGTCGGGATATTCGGCTCGGGCATCGAGAATGGCTTGTGCCGTACGCTCTATCTCTGCCACCACTGGGGACGCGGGCGCCTCGCCCGCGGTAGTAGCCCTCGCGGTAATATCTCCTATCTCAGGCCATGGGAAGTTGTTATAGACGATGTCTTTGGAGTAACGATAGTCACTTTTCAGTCTGCCACATACCGCCCGCATCCACGCCATGTGCACATTCGAGGTCAAGATACCAAAGTGATACAGCGTCGCATTGGGGATGATATGTGCAGAGTCACTTGTAAGACAGTTAGGTTGCAGGTATCCCATAGGAATATATCTTCTGCGTTCTGATGATACACGCGGTATAATAATATACTCCGATTCAGGCATGTTCTCTACATGGAAACGAGTAGGTCTGTCTGCTAATTTGCGTGTGCCTTCACTCTTACTTGCAAGTCGGAAGTTACGGACATTCTCAACTCGTTTCAAGCATTCCGGCATATTACGCAATTCAGCCGGTGAGCAATCACCTAACCATAGGCAGTAGCGTGGTCGGTTATTGATAAACTCGTCAGAGCCATACCATGGACGGAAATACTTCTCGCTTTTAGGCTCTTTGGCAATGAAGGCAGCCATCTCGTCGGGTTTGAATAGATAGTTGCTGTCGTCGATAGGTTTATTGCCAATACCTATCTCAGGGACATTACAGAGTGGTGTAGAGCGGCTCTCGACAAAGATATCCTTCCCATTGATAAGATAAGGGTTGATATTGTCGGCTTTCTCCCATGTGCCTGACTCGTTGTAGATATATTTGTCTTTCTTTTCTGCACAACTGAAACCGATGATGACGCAATGTACATGGGCTTTGAGACTTGCCTCACTATCCCAACGGAAAGTGCGGTAGGCAAAGTCGATATGCACATTCTTCTTGTAGAGTGGACTCCAAAGGATAGCAGGTTGCTCGCCTTGTGTGATAGAGTTGGTAGAAACGAGGGCAGCGCAGATAGCAGGATTGACTTGCATCATGTCCGCAGCCTTGGTGTACCACCCGCCTACATAGTCGAGATTGCCAATGTTCTTACAGCCGACAAAGAGAGGTAGTAAGTCCTCTTTCTGCTCTTTGCTCATCAGTCTTGCTCCCACAAACGGCGGGTTGCCGATGATATAGGACAGTTGCAGAGGTGGGCAGACGGTGTTCCAGTCGATAGTGAGGGCGTTGCCTTCGACGATATTAGAGTAGGACTTGAGGGGTAGGAAGTCGAGGTCTCGTGCGAGGATACGGCTTGTCTCGTGCAGCATCTGGCTCTCGGCGATCCAGAGGGCAGTCTTGGCAACAGTAGCGGCGAAGTCGTTTATCTCGATGCCGTAGAACTGGTGGATATTGACTTTCACGCGGTCGCCGAAGAAGTCGAAGACGGCTTGGTCTTGCAGCAGGGCTTGCAGACATCGGTTCTCGAGTCGCCGCAGGCTGAGATAGGTCTCTGTCAGGAAGTTACCGCTACCGCAGGCAGGGTCGAGAAACCGCAACGATGCCAGTCGGTCTTGGAAAGCCACGAGGGCAGTCTTCTGCTGCTTGATAGGTAGTGTGAAGATATGTTCGAGTTCAGCGTTGAGGTCGTTGAGGAAGAGCGGGTCTATCACTTTGTGAATGTTCTCGATACTGGTATAATGCATACCTCCTGCCCGTCGTGTCTCGGGGTTGAGGGTACTCTCGAAGATAGCGCCAAAGATAGTAGGCGAAATCTCGCTCCAGTCGAAGTCGTCGCTGGCTTGTCGTATGAGCAGTGTCTTGAGTTCGTCGGTGAACTGGGGTATCTGCTTGTCTTGCACGGTGAAGAGTCCGCCATTCACATACGGGAAGGCTTTAAGGTCATCATCGAGATAGGGGTCACGCTGGTCGACGGGTGTGTCGAGTACTTCGAATAGTTGGAGCAGTGCTTGGCGTATCTGTTTGGCGGGGAACTGACTGATATAGTCGCCAAAGAGTTGTTTGCGTCCGAAGATACCGGCATCCTCGGCATAGAGGCAGAATACGAGTCGCACGCAGAGCATGTTGAGGCTGTGGAGCGTCTCAGGGGAGTCGGGATTGATATAGAGGGCGAGGAGTTTGTCGTAGATATGCCCGATTATCTCGCCGGCTTTCATCGACACTTCCATCTCACGGTTGAGGTGTATGTTTTCCTGCTGCACAAGGAACTGCAGTCGGTATACCTCTTTGTGCAGGTTTTCGAGGAACACTGTCTGGGGTTCGCTGTTGGGCTGCTCCATGTCGTAGATACACCACGAGCGGAAGTTGCAGGTCACAATCCAACGGGGACGCTGACTGTAGGGCAGTTCGGCGGCATAGCGTTTAGCCTGCTGAAAGGCGGTCAGGTAGGAACCATCGGATTGGAGGATAGGCTTGTTGAGGTCTTTGTCACGACCTTTCTGCTCGATGAGAACCTTAGTCGAGGGTATATAACCATCGATGAAGGAGGTATGGTCGAGATGCACTTGGTTCTCGAACTGAATGAAGTGTGCAAGGTCTTGTATGCCGAAGACATTGGCAAGGAGGTCAAGCCAGAACTGCTGGCTTTCGCCTTTCTCGTAGCCACGGTCTTGCCAGTCGTGTTGAAATTGCTCTATAGATGTCATGATATAAGGGATGTTATTGATGCAAAGATAGTGACTTTTTATTTAAGATCCTGTGTCGTGAAGTGGAAAGTGGTGCGGTGGTAGGGTGAGGGACCATATTGGAGGATGGCACGGCGGTGTTGGGCTGTGGGGTAGCCTTTGTTCTGGTCCCAGCCATATTGTGGGTACTCTTGATGCAGTTGCATCATATAATCGTCTCGGTAGGTCTTCGCCAAAACGGATGCCGCCGCAATAGACATATAAGTGGCGTCGCCGTGTACCACGGTGCGGTATGGGATAAACTGATAGGGCTTGAATCGGTTGCCGTCGACCAGTATATGTTGCGGCACCATGGTGAGTTGTTCCAAAGCACGGTGCATGGCGAGGATAGAGGCGTTGAGGATATTGATTTGGTCTATCTCCTCGGCAGTGACCTCTGCTACTGCCCACGCAATGGCGGACTGCTCGATGATAGGACGCAGGGCATAGCGTTGCTGCTCGGTCAGTTGCTTCGAGTCGTTGAGTAGTTCGTTCTGGAAGTCGGGCGGCAGTATGACGGCTGCCGCAAAGACCGAACCGCATAGACAGCCTCGTCCGGCTTCGTCGCATCCGGCTTCGAGTACGCCTTTTATCATGTAAGGGAGTAGCATAGTTAGAACGGATAACCGATAGCAAAGTGGAAGGTCATATCATCTTTCCAGCAGAGACCGTTGCGCGCGGTACGCCATTGGGTCTGGTCGGTGTAGAGTCGTGCTGGGTCGTACAGTTTGACGCCAAAGTCGACACGGAAGACAAAGAAACTGAAGTCGAGGCGCAGACCGATACCATAACTCCATGCTATCTGCTTATAGAACTCGTTGAAGAGGAACTGTCCGTGGGGTTGCGACTCGTAGTCGCGGATGGTCCAGATGTTACCAGCATCGGTGAAGAGTGCCAACTCGAGGAACTTAAAGAACTTAAAGCGATATTCGAGGTTGAGGTCGAGTTTGATATCGCCGGCTTGGTTGTTATAGTCGATGCGTGTACCCGTACCGGCATAGCCGCCAGGACCGAGGGTACGCACAGCCCAGCCACGGACACTGTTGGCACCTCCGGCAAAGTAACGTTTCTCGAACGGTATAGACGAGGCGTTGCCGTAAGGTACTGCTACACCGAGTGCGGCATGGTAGACTAACCGATGTGCCTTGTTGAAGATCTGATAGTAGGTGAAGTCGGCATCGGCTTTGGCATACTGCGCATAGCGGATGTTGAAGATCTTGTAGGTGCCATCGTCGCTCTTCGGTAGTTTGCACATCGCACTGATGCCATAGAGTAGGTTACCTGCAGTCTCGATAGAGTAGTGTATGTTGGCGTAACTGCGGAGCGGTTGTTTCTTGCGCTGCGAGGTGTAACTACCTGAGTAGGACCAACTCATGATGAAGTGGTCCTCGTAGGAATACCGCAAGAGGTTGCTGCTCTGCAAGAAATAATCACGGAACTCGGTGGATATCCATGGCAGATAGACATAACTGATGTCGAAGATATTGAAGTAGTGTTTGAGTCGGTTGTTCTTGTTGGTCAGTGTATACTGAATATTCGCGTTGGCGAGTGTACGCGTATACTCCTCGGGTCGTTTCTGGTAGTTGTACGACAGACTCAGTTTCGTTGACGAAGGAAAGCGCAGCGAGGCTTCCACCTTGCCTTCGAGGGCTCGACCGCCTGTCTGTCGCCATTCGTAACTGCACTTGCCGTTGATGGACAACTCTTCGGCACCACGGAAGATGTTGCGGTTGGTATATCCCACACCGGCAGCAATACCCCAATCGCCTGCCGAGTAGGTGCCTTCCAATTCGGCGGAGACGGAGTTGGTCTTGTCGCGTGAGAGCACTACAAAACATGCCAGTTCGTCGGCAGCCGTCTGCTCAAACTGTATGCTCACATACTTGACCGGTCCGAGGGCATTGAGGTTCGCATAAGTCTTTTCGACATCGCGCTCATCGTAGTAGTCGCCTGGCACGATGGCGCATTGGCGTATGAGGGTCTTCTGCCGCAGCATAGGCTTGCCTGCATAGTTGAAGGTGTAGTCGCCTTTGCGTTCGGTGACCTCATCGGCTTGAGAGAAACGCGATGGGTCGTACTCGGTGATGAAATGCACCGAGGTGACACGGAAACGGGTGAAGAGTTGTGCCTTCACCGAGTCGGGTGCTTCTTGTATATAGTCTTGCAGACTGAGTTCGAGGTCCACTACATGGGAACGGAAAGCACTGTCGGCAGTATATTGCAGTTGGTCTTTGTCGAAGAGATAATAACCTTTGATGCGCATCAGTCGGGTGATGCGTTGCCGTTCCTCGTCCAACTTATCGGCATCGAAGAGCATGTCTTGCGTGATGAGGGTATGGCGGTCGGTGGCAATCTGCTTGAGGACAGGTTGGTCGATGGCTATTCGGTAGTTGCGCAGCGTGTAGGGCTGACCGGCGGTGATGTTGTAGGTCAGTTTGAGTTTGCGTTTCTTGATGGCGATGGTGGTGTCTACTTCCGCCTCAAAATACCCCTTGTTCTCCATGGCTTGCTGGAGTTGCTGCATGCTGGCTTCGGTGAGCGACTCGTCGTAGATCTCGGGGGCTTCGCCTATCTTGAGCAGTTGACGGTTGATCCACTTGGTGGTGTCGCGTCCAGCAAGGTTGTAGACATCGAGTTGCAGTTTCCAAAACCCGAATATCTCGGAGTTCTGCGTCTGGCGAAGATACGACTTGAGTTCGTCGCTTGTGACCTCTTTGGTGTCGGTGATGTGCAGTTTCGTCTTGTTGAGTAGATACTTATCGGCAGGCACATACTTAGTCGTTTGACACGCTGTGAGTGCCAAAAGCAGGAGAGAGAGTAGGGTGATATGTCCTTTAAGCCATCGCATGAGTATGGGCAGTGCCTCGAAATTATCCTGCAAAGTTATTGTTTTCTCTTGAGTTATCAAAATTTTTCCTTTACCTTTGCAAAAATGATTGTTGTATGAGAATAACCAAAGCCGATATTAAGCGTTTTAGGAGCCTGAAACAGAGAAAGTTCCGTGAAGAAGAGCGGTTGTTTGTAGCCGAAGGACGAAAATGCGTTACCTCGTTATTCGACCGTTTCCGTGAGGGTTATGTGGTTGTGCGTACGGGTGCTGAGGCTATCGATGTGCCGCAGGGAATGCAGTTGTTGGAAGCCTCGCCGCAGGAGATGGAGCAGTTGTCGCAGTTGCAGACGCCTCCCGATGTGCTGGGTGTGTTCGCTATCCCTGAGGACGATTGGAAAGAGGAGTATATGTTGCGCTTGGCGGGGCATGAACTGGTGCTTGTGTTGGACGAGATACAAGACCCTGGTAATCTGGGTACTATCATCCGCACTGCCGATTGGTTCGGCGTTCGACATATCGTCTGCTCGCATACGACTGCCGATGTGTATAACCTGAAAGTGGTGCAGGCTACTATGGGTTCGTTGGCGCGAGTGAAGGTGTATTACGCTGATATCGAGTCGTTTGTCCGTAAGGCAAAGGAGCAGTCGATACCGGTGTATGGTACGCTGCTTGATGGCACAAATATCTATGAAAGTCGTTTAACCAATTATGGTGTGTTGGTGATGGGTAATGAAGGTCGTGGTATCTCTGAGGCGGTGCGTCGGTGCGTGACCTCATCGCTGCGGATACCGTCTTTTCCTAAGGGAGTGCCAACGGCGGAGTCGCTTAATGTGAGTGTGGCTACGGCAGTGGTGCTGGCAGAGTTTAGAAAACCGCTGCGTTAACCTACTATTTGAACGGACGCCTGCGGTGTATTTACGTGAAGGAGTCATAAAATACGTGGTCAAAAAATTGAAAAAAAACTTATGCCAACAACGATAATCCATTCATTATCAACTAACGACAATACGCAGTCATAAACTCCTCAACCCCATCAACCCTTTCAACTTCTCCTAAACTAATAAACTGATAAACAGATAAACCAATGCCTGTTGCATAAGACTGCGAAATGTAGTACTTTTGCGGGCTGAAAATAAGGTATAGGGCTATATAAGCCGAGCAGTCTATTAAGGTATTAGGATGAATACAGAAAAGGTATGGGTGCGCCATCTAGCAATAGCGACGGCGTGCGTGTGTTGGGGGCTGATGACTCCCTTTGCGAAGGATGCTATGCAGGTCGACTTTACGGGATTAGACATCGTGTCCTTCCGTGTGGCAGGCGGTGCGATCTGTTTTTGGTTGACCTCGTTGGTGTTGACGCTTTGCGGCAAGAAACAAGAGCATGTTCCGCTGCATGATGTAGGATTGTTTTTCCTTGCGTCGCTGTGCAGCATCACTTTCAATCAAGGTCTTTATACGGTGGGTATCAGTTATACTTCGCCAATCAATGCGAGTATCATGACGACTACGCTGCCTATCATCTCGTTGATACTATCGGTTGTCTTCCTACATGAGAAGGTGGAGTGGCGTAAGATTGTGGGTATCGTCTTGGCACTATCGGGTGCGTTGATGGTGATATTGACTTCGCATACAGCGTCGGCTCAACCATCGGTTGCACCGCATCGTGATGCGATAGGGGCATTGATGTGCGTTGTGGCGCAGTGCTCGTTTGCAACTTACTTGGTGGTGTTCAGTAAACTGGTGAAGAAATACTCCATCATCACTTGCATGAAGTGGATGATGTTGTTTGCCACTGTGACTATCTGGCCCTTCACGGCGCAGCATATCGTGTCGTTGCCATGGCAGAGTATCGCCGTGCGGTCGTACTTGGAAGTGGCGTTTGTGGTGTTCTTTGGCACGTATTGCGCGTATATCTTGATGACCTTTGCGCAGAAGGTGCTCCAACCGACGCAGGTGGCTATCTACAACTATTTCCAACCTATCATTGCTTGTATCATCTCCGTGGCGATGGGCTTAGCCGTGTTTGGCTGGCTGCAAGCCGTGGCTATCATGCTGGTGTTCTCGGGTGTATGGCTGGTGACGAGGAAGTGACTGCGTGTTGGTGGTTACACGTTAGTGACTGCGTGTTGGTGAGGGCGTGTTGGTGAATTTGTGTTCGTGACCAAGGCATACATCATACATCCATACATTTATACATTCATACATTCATACATTCATACATCATTGCATCTTCTTATAATGACAAACCAGTAGATTGCCATCTTCGTCGCGCAGGTGCATACCGTTGCCCTCGCAGTAGCGGAACATACGGCAGTCGTTGCACGGGGTTTTCTTTTTCATCCATTGTCGGTTGCGGTAAGGCTCGAAACGGTTCTCCCATACATCCCAGAAATCGTCTTTGTAGATATTCCCTTGGTAATACTTACCTCGTATGCTGGTGCATGCTGAGATACTGCCATCGATGAGTATAGAGGCTACGCTGATGCCTGCCGCGCAGTGGTAGAGATGGTCACGGACATAGCCTTCATAACTATCGAGAAAACCCTCGCAGGAGTACGACACATGTCGTCCTTCCTCTCGGTTCTGCTGAATGAAGTCGAGCACCTGCCGCAGTTGACTGCCATCGATCAGCAGTTCCTTGTTGTCTTTTGCTCTACCCATTGGGTCGATGGTGACGAGTCGCCAGTTGCGTACGCCTAACGACCACAAGAAGTCGCGTATCTCGGTGAGGCTGGCGATGTTATGCTGATTGACGCAGGTCACTACGTCCCACACAAGGTCTTTGTCGGCAGCGGCTAAGCGAATGGCACGCGTAGCGCCTTCAAAGGCTAAGGGATGTTGTCGAAGCCATATATGTTGGTCTTGCAGTCCGTCGCAACTGATCGAAAGGGATGATAACCCCGATTGTCGCAGTTGATGAAACCGCTCGGGCGTGAGTGCCAGTCCGTTGGTAACCATACCCCAAGGGTAACCTCGTCGGTTGAGTTGCAGTCCTATCTCGGCAAGGTCTTTCCGCATCAGCGGTTCGCCGCCTGAGATGATAACCATCACACGGTGTGGGTCGACATGCGGCGTGATAGTGTCTACCACTCGCAGGAAATCCTCTGCGGGCATGTCGGGTTGCTGGTTCGATGCGGCACAGTCGCTTCCACAGTGTTGGCAGTGCACATTACAGCGTAGGGTCGATTCCCAAAAGAGTTGTTGCAGTGGGTGCAACTGTTGTAGGTTGTGGCGGCGTAGCCGTTCTAACTCCAGTGCTATGCGTTGGCGTAGTTTCATAATATCCTCAATTATAGTGCAACCGATTGTAGTTCCGATAGTGCGCGATAGTAGTCTCGTTGTGCAGATAGGGCTTCTGCAGTGGCGTCGTAGTAGATACTCAGTTCCATCATATACTCGAGCATCGATATCTGTCCGGCTTGTAGGGCTTCGAGGAGTAGGTCGGCACTGTTGGTCATCTGTAATGCGTCTTGATAACCCTGCCATGTCTTCTGTAGTCCCACGACGGCGGCATACTGTGTGCGTAGTGCCGAGAGGAACAACTGCTTCTGTTCGTCGGCACGTAGTTGAGCAGCCGTAACACTGGCTTTCGCTTGCTTAGTACGGTGTGCGTTCTGCCAAAGAGGTACACTGATACCTACCGTGATGCCGTTGTAATAGTTGCCGGTCATTCCTTCGGACATATAACCTACCTTGAGGTCAGGCAGCCACTCGGCTTTGCTCAATCGGGCATCGGCTTGCGCAATGGCGACCTCTTGATGCACATACTGCAGCATTGGGCTGCGCTGTTCGGCTTCGGCGTACCATGTGTCGAAATCGATAGGGGGTAATGCCGTATTGAACACGCTGTCGGTGAGGGTGATAGACTCTCCACCATTAAGTGAGGCTAACTGCTCTAAGAGGGTGTTGCGCTCGGTCATGAGTCGCTCATACTCGCCTTGTGCCGTAGCCATATTGAGCCGCACTTTGTTGTATTCTAAGGCATTAGCATTACCAGCAGACAACTTCTGCTGGTAGACTTCGGCGAGTGATTGGGCATGCTTAAGGCGTATGCCGTACTCGTGCAACATGGCATTGCAGTAGACAATGTCGATACAGGTCTGTTGTGCTTGCAGAAGGATGGCAGTACGCTCGATTTTCAGTTGTAGGTCTGCTCGTAGGTCTTTTTGTTTGGCGAGTCGGGCTTGATATCCGAATATCTTACTCAGGGGTAAAGACTGCGAGACAGATAGGTCCATACGGTTGCTCTGTTCTGCCCCATGTCCCCATAGACAACTGAACTCCACTTCAGGATTGTCGGGTGTGACGCCTATATGATTCGCCTCTTTCTCGGCAGTCACTTCTTGTCGAAGGACTTGCAGTGTCTTGTTGTTCTGCTCTATCTGTGGCAGGATAGTGTTGATGTCCTGTGCCGTAGCAGTGAGGGCGATGCCTGCAAGGCAGAGTATTATTAGTAGATGCTTCATGGTCGTCTTATTTAGTGGTTGTGTGTGGGTGTCGGCTCTCTACAAGGGAGTACATGATAGGTATGATAAATCCGTTGAGTAGGGTAGAGGATAGCAGTCCCAGCAGGATAACCTTTGCCATTGGACTCTGTATCTCATTGCCAGGCAGGTCTCCGCCTAAGGCTAGTGGAATAAGCGATAACGCCGTGGTGAGTGCTGTCATGAGGATAGGGTTCAGTCGGTCTGCCGAACCTTGCATGATTCGCTCGTGTAATGCTACGCCTTCTTTTGAGAGGTCGTTATACCGCTCAATGAGCAGCATACCGTTACGTGTGGCGATACCAAAGAGCGAGATGAACCCAATGAGGGCAGGGATGCTCAGTACGCCACCGTCGAGTGCCACGGCGAGTACGCCCCCCATGAGTGCGAGAGGCAGATTGCATAGTACCACCGTGGCTTGGCGCATGTCACGGAACTGCATAAAGAGCAGCAAGAAGATAACTATCAATGCACCTACTGTAGCCAGCGCAATGGTGCGAGAGGCTTTCTCCTCACTCTCGAACTGTCCGCCATATTCGATATGATACCCTTCGGGCAGCGTCACTTGTTCGCCAATGGCCTGCTGGATAGCACTGACTGCTCCTCGCAGGTCTCCGTTGGTCACATTGGCAGATACCACCAACTTACGACTCACATTCTCTCGGTTGATAGTATTCGGTCCCATAGCAGAGCGGATGTCTGCCAGAGAGGATAGTGGAACGGCGGCAGTGGCTGTGGATATACATAGATCGCGTATATCGTCCATCGTGGCTCGTTCAGTAGGATTAACTCGTACTACAAGGTCAAAGGCTTTATTCCCTTCGTATACCTGTGAGACGACACTACCGCCCAATAGGACATCTATCTGTTCAGAGAACTCCGCAGGTGAGATACCATATCGAGCCAACATCTCTCGTCGTGGGGTGATGAGTAACTGTGGTCGCTCTACTTGTTGCTCCACATTGATGTCCGCTACGCCCTCAATAGGCGTGATGGCAGTCTTTATCTGTTGCCCGAGTAGGTACATCTTATTGAGGTCAGTACCAAAGATTTTGATAGCAATGTTCGACTGCGTACCCGAAAGCATGGCATCGATACGATGGGATATAGGTTGTCCTATCTCGAGGTTGATACCCGATAGTACACTCATCCGTTGGCGTATGTCTGCCATCACTTCTTCTTTGGTGCGGTCGGTTAATACGAATGGGGCTTCTATCTCCGATGCATTGACGCCCAGTGCGTGCTCGTCGAGTTCGGCTCGACCGGTCTTGCGAGCCACGGTCTGTATCTCAGGAATAGAGAGTAGTATCTCCTCGGTCTTGCGTCCAATGGCGTCGGACTCCTCGAGCGACACGCCTGGCAGGGTGCTCACATTGATAGTGAAAGAGCCTTCGTTGAAGCCAGGTAGGAAACTATGCCCAAAGAAACAGAAGCCTATCACTGCCGCCAGAAAGAGTGTGAAGGTAGTGCCAAGTACTATCTTCTTATGGCCTAAGGTCCATTCCAATACCTTTGTGTACCCTTTTCTCAACCAAACAACCAGTCTCGGTTCACGGTCGGCGTGACGCATAGCACGGTCCGTTCCCAGTAGGTAGGTGCACAGCACAGGGGTCAGAGTGAGTGCTACAAGCGTTGATGCAAAGAGAGAGACAATAAACGCCAATCCGAGTGGAGCAAGCATTCTGCCTTCCATTCCGGATAGCAAGAATAGAGGTATGAAACTGACCACAATGATAAAAGTGGAGTTGATAACCGGCATACGCACTTCACACGAGGCGTTGAACACAATGTCCCGTATCGGGAGTCGCTGCTCTTTCGGTAACAAAGCGTTCTGCCGCAGGTGCTTATAGACATTCTCCACATCGACTATCGCATCGTCCACCAGTGAACCAATGGCTATCGCCATACCGCCTATACTCATCGTGTTGATACTTAGTCCGAAGAGCCGCATCACGAGAATGGTTATGAGTAGGGAGAGCGGAATAGACACAAGCGAGATGAGTGTGGTGCGTCCGTTCTGCAGGAAGATAAATAGCACGAGTATCACAAACAATGCACCCTCCCAGAGCGACTTCTCGATGTTACCTATCGAGCCTTCAATAAAGTTGGCTTGGCGGAAGATGTCGGTCGATACATGTACATCGGCAGGCAGTTGAGTCTTTATCTCTTCTATCGCCTTATCGAGGTTGTCGGTAAGCGTGAGCGTACCGGTGTTAGGCTGTTTGGTGACGGTCAGCAATACTGCCGGTTGTCCCTTAACCGAGGCAACGCCTAACTTAGGTGTCTGCGAACCAATAGCAACGGTTGCCACTTGTTCGAGCCGAACAGTAGTACCCTTGCTGGTGGGTATAGCCGTCTGAGCAAGTGCATCGAGGTCGTTGGTCGAGAGGTCGCCACGGATGATATACTCGCTTCCATACTCATAGAGCACACCTCCCGAGGCGTTCTGGTTCATGTTGCGCACAGCAGCGAGAAGGTCATCGAGTGCTACCTCATGTTGCCGCATGCGGTTAGGGTCAATCAGTATCTGGTACTCGCGTATGTCACCGCCCATTACGGCTACTTGTGCCACGCCGCCAGTCGATAGTAATCGTGGTCGGATAGTCCAGTCGGCAATAGTACGCAGTTCCTCTTGCGTGGTGATAGAGTCCGCCGTCAGTCCAATGATGAGTACCTCGCCTAAGATAGACGACTGTGGACCAAGGATAGGTCGACCTACATAGTCGGGCAGCGACTCGCTGACAGTCGACAGTTTCTCGCTCACTATCTGTCGAGCACGATATATGTCTGTCCCCCAATCGAATTCTACCCATACCACCGAGAAACCTGTTGTGGACGACGATCGTACACGCCGTACGTCCGTTGCGCCATTGAGAGCCGTCTCTATCGGGAACGTCACGAGTCGCTCTACCTCTTCGGGCGCCATGCCCGTGGCTTCAGTCATCACTACCACGGTCGGCGCATTGAGGTCAGGAAAGACGTCCACGTCCATCTCTTGCACCGAGTAGAGCCCTGCGCAGAGGATGATGAGCGCAGCCACTACAATAGCCAACCGGTTGCGCAACGCAAAAGATATAATCTTACTCAGCATAATACTAATGGGATGTTCTAAAAATTCCACGTTTCGTTATTTTGTTACTACTTGGGATGTTTCTCCACTTTTTGAGCGCTTTGTGGTTTTTATTTGTATCTGCTTGACTTTCACTCAGTCACAATGCTCGCATTGCTCCTTCGTTCAAGCCAACCATCTACT
>CAVJQD010000057.1:0-13564 GCA_963651555.1 uncultured Clostridium sp.
TGCTTAATCAAAGTTGTGTATATCATTCAAATTTTGTACTTTTGCCCTTGATAAACAACAGTGATGCTTTCAACGAGTTGCAGAAGCGAGTTGTGTATATCATTCAAATTTTGTACTTTTGCCCTTGATAAACAACTGACCTAGCGTAAGGTATTGAGTAAAAGTGCGTTATATGCAAAAGCAGAATAAGAAAAAACGGATTTCAACATCCGTTTTTCTTATTTACGGCAGTGCCTTTTCTTTTTCTAACTACACATTTCATAAGCACATCAACCAGAAAAAACGCAGCAATCGAGACTCAATAAATAAAAAAACTCAACCAGCATCTTTCTTTCTTTCTTTCATTTCCTTAATTTCTCGTGAGCGAAGCGAGCAGGAGATTTATATGAGTTTTCTTCATTTCTCTTGCACGCAGTGCAAGTTTTTCTCTTCATTTCTCTGCCACGCAGTGGCAAGGAAAACCTCTGCAAGGAAAAGAAACCAGCAAGGGAAATAAAAAGAGGAAGTCCCATAACAGAACTTCCTCCCCTCGTCTTTACTATGTTGAAGATTATAGGAATAGGTGCGACGAACCACCTACCTATATTTATCACTAATCACTACAATGTGACGCCCGTCTTGAAGATGGCAATCTCGTGATAACCCTTGCGCTCGTTGTTGGTATATTCCCCACTTGCAACGCGGATAACATACTCCACAAAACGCTCAAATACTTGCTGTACAGGCTCATCTTCCACCATCGTCCCTGCATTGAAGTCAATCCATGTAGGTTTGTTCTTCGCCAGAGCTGAGTTGGTCGACACCTTCACTGTCGGAACATAAGTCCCAAATGGCGTACCTCGACCTGTGGTGAACAATACCAAGTGGCAACCTGCCGAAGCCAAAGCCGTAGCAGCAACGAGGTCGTTACCTGGTGCCGAGAGAAGATTCAAACCCTTCGTCTGCAGACGCTCACCATAAGGCAACACACCCGACACAGGCGCTTTACCACATTTCTGTGTGCAACCTAAGGCTTTTTCCTCTAGGGTCGAGATACCACCTGCCTTGTTTCCTGGCGATGGGTTCTCACCTACAGGCTCACCGTGCGAAAGGAAATACTCCTTGAAGTTATTGATTAGACTCACCGTTTGGTCAAACAACTCTGTCGTCTTGCAACGGTTCATCAAGATGGTCTCAGCACCGAACATCTCAGGTACTTCCGTCAAGATAGTCGTACCACCTTGCTCTACCAAGAAATCGGAGAACAGACCCAATAGTGGGTTGGCTGTGATACCCGAGAAACCGTCTGAACCACCACATTTGAGTCCAACTCGCAGTTCCGATAGAGGTATCTCTACTCGCTTATCTGCAGCCGCTTTCTTATACAACTCGCGCAGGATAGGCATGCAGTATTCCACTTCGTCGCCTTCAATCTTCTGTGCTACAACAAACTGCACACGGTCCTTGTCATAATCGCCACAGAACTTCTGAAAGACATCCGGTTGGTTATTCTCGCAACCCAATCCCACCACCAAGACTGCCCCTGCATTAGGATGATGCACCATGTCACGCAGAATCTTCTTCGTGTTCTCGTGGTCATCGCCCAACTGAGAGCAACCGTAGTTATGTGGGAAAGCCACAATAGCATCTACTCCCTCACCTTTCGTCTCTTCACGCAGACGCTCTGCCAACTGCGAAACGATACCGTTGACGCAACCCACCGTAGGGATAATCCATACCTCGTTACGGATACCTACTTGATTATTAGCACGACGGTAACCTTTGAAAGTCAGATGTTTATCTTCTACCGCTTTCTTGTCGAAGGTCACAGGGTGATACTCATAACTGAGCAGACCTGCAAGGTTGGTCTTGATGTTATGCTCGTTCATCCACTCGCCTGCTTTTATAGCATTGCGAGTGTGCCCGATAGGATAACCATACTTAATCACATTCTCGCCTTCGGCAAAGTCTTTCAACGCAATCTTATGCCCAGCAGGAACATCTTGGCGTACGGTAACTTCGATACCATCAACAACAATCTTAGTGCCTGCAGCCTGAGGCACAATAGCCACAGCTACATTGTCGGCAGGGTTGATACGGAATACAGGTGTCATAGATAATGAAAAAGATAGAGAGAAGCGAACCTCTCTCTATCACACAAATAAGTTTACAATATAGATTTAACTGTCTCAAGCATACCCTTCTCTTGGATATCACGAAGGAACTGCTCAACCATAGCGGTCAGACCAGGAATCTCGTTCAAATCGCCGTGCTCTGTCCAGATAAGGTCCTTAGCGGCAAGAACGCCCTCTGCAATCTTGTGATAGTCGTTCGTTGCCCACAAGTCTTTAAGCAACTGCATGATCTGTGGGTCATCGTTAGGCTGAATAGGAGCACCATCGGCTCTTACGCCACCTTTGTAATAGGTGATGATAGCAGCCAAACCAAGAACCAATCCCTTTGGCAGTTCGCCCTTACGCTGCAAGTAGGTCTTCAAACCTGGCAGGTCGCGGGTCTGGAACTTTGGGAACGAGTTCAGCATGATAGAGGTAACCTGATGGTCTACATAAGGATTGTTGAAACGCTCCAATACATCTGCAGCAAACTGTTTCAACTCGTCCATTGGCAAGTTGAGGGTCTGCATCAACTCGTCAAACTGTACCTTGTGGATATATTGACCAATGATTGGATGGTTGCAAGCATCACGAACAATATCTACGCCCGAGAGGTAAGCCACTGGCGACAATACCGTGTGAGGACCATTCAACAAAGTCACCTTACGCTCGTGATATGGAGCCTCCGACTTAACGAAGAGCACATTCAAACCAGCCTTGTTTGCTGGGAATTCTTCAGCCAACTGCTCAAGCGACAGATTCTCTGCTGCCTCAATTACCCATAAGTGGAATATCTCGGCTTGTACAACGAGGTTATCTGCGTAGCAAATCTTCTCTTGAATCTGCTTAATCTCTTTGCGTGGGAAACCAGGAACGATACGGTCTACCAAAGTAGCACATACATAGTTGTAATCCGTAAACCATTTCTTGAATGCCTCATAGTCAGCACCAAAATCCTCTTTCCAGAGTTCAATGTACTTATAGATGCAGTCTTTCAAGTGGTGTCCGTTGAGGAAAATCAATTCGCAAGGCATGATGATAAGACCCTTATCAGCAGCACCATGGAAAGTCTTGAAACGACGATAAAGGAGTTGCGTCAGTTTACCAGGATAAGACGATGCGGGAGCATCAGCGAACTTGCAAGCAGGGTCAAATGCAATACCAGCCTCGGTGGTGTTCGAGATAACGAAACGAATCTCAGGTTGGTCAGCCAATGCCATAAAAGCAGCGTTCTGCGAATATGGGTTCAACGCACGAGAGATACAGTCAATACGAGTCAAAGTGTTCACTGCCTCACCGTTAAGACGACCTTGAAGGTTGACGTGATACATACAGTCTTGACCATTGAGCCACTCTACCATACCCTTATCGATAGGTTGAACAACTACAACACTCGAGTTGAAGTCGGTACGCTGATTGGTATTGTAGATAATCCAATCAACGAATGCACGCAAGAAATTACCCTCTCCAAATTGGATAATACGCTCAGGAGCAACGCTCTTAGGAGCCGTAAGTTTGTTTAACGCTTTCATGTTATTTTATTTTATTACGAATCTTATTTATATAGTCCACTCTATAACGTTGCAAAGATACTACTTACTCACCAAAGAGGCAACTATAAACTGACTTTTTTTGTGGAATTATTTATGGGGATGTCCTAAAAATTCCACGTTCCCCCGATGAAATCATCGTTTTTGTGCCTTTCTTAACAAAAATGGAGGCTATCCTCACGGACGGCCTCCATCGTGTCAAAATTGTTCCAAATGTTTATGTGCGTGCGCAGGATGAGACTCGAACTCACACGATCTTGCGACCACTACCCCCTCAAAGTAGCGTGTATACCAATTTCACCACCTGCGCGTGGGCGTTGCTTCGGCTTATTGCCTTGCAACTCCTTTATCAATAATAGCCAACTAAATTGTCTGTTTGGTAAGTCACTCTCGTGCCCGAAACAGGACTCGAACCTGCACGTCTCTCAACACTCGCACCTGAAACGAGCGCGTCTACCAATTCCGCCATTCGGGCTTTCGTCTCACCTATTAGAGACAAAAACGCAGAACCGCTGTTCTGCTCTTTTTGGCTTGAGCGGAAAACGGGACTCGAACCCGCGACCCCGACCTTGGCAAGGTCGTGCTCTACCAACTGAGCTATTTCCGCAAGCATTTTCGCAGATACTAAACGTACAAACTCCACATACGCACGTATCTTTGAAAAGCGACTGCAAAGGTACGACATTTTTCTTTACCTCCAAACACTTTACTGAAAAAAAGTGATATTTTTTTTGATTGGAGAGACTATAGACACTTTTCTAGAAGTTCTAGAATCTCTAAAAATCTAGAACTTCTATAGTATAAAGCGCTGAGAATAAACTATATACAACAAAAAAGAACCCGACATTCCTCATCCTGATTACTTTATTTTATAGGTTTTGCTTACCTTTGCAGCCGTTTTGCAATATATATAAAGGTAAGGCATAATGGAGCGTAGCAAAGAAGAGATAGCGTTGATACGGCAGCAATCGAAGTTGACTCGGTTGTTTCATAAGGCATGTTCCGAATATGGGTTAATTGCCGATGGAGACAGTATATTAGTCGGTCTTTCAGGGGGCAAAGACTCGTTGGCACTGGTGGAGTTCTTGGGTGAACGTTCAAGAATCTATGTACCTCGGTTTAAGGTATATGCCGTGCATGTATCGGTCGAGAATATTGGTTATCAGTCGGATATAGAATACCTGCAATCGTTCTGTGAGGAGCACAATGTGACCTTTGTGCATCGAACAACCCGATTCGACGACACAACCGATACTCGTAAATCGCACTGCTTCCTCTGTTCGTGGTATCGGCGTAAGGCTCTCTTTGAGACGGCACAAGAGTTAGGGTGCAACAAGATTGCCTTAGGGCATCATCAAGACGACATCATAGAGACCTTATTGATGAACCTCATCTTTCAAGGTAGTTTCTCCACTATCGCTCCATACCTGAAAATGAGCAAGTTCCCTATAACGATGATTCGTCCACTCTGCCTAATGGAAGAGAAAGAGATAGCCACTTACGCCGAGATGCGTGGGTATAAGAAACAGGCAAAACTATGTCCATTCGAGAAAGAGAGTTCGCGCAGTGGGATAAAGGAATTGGTGAAACAATTAGAGCAGTTCAACCCTCATGTGCGGGACAGTATATGGGGCGCAATGAGCAACATCAAAGGTGAATATCTCCCGATGAAATGGTGAATTTTAACACATTCTTAATATAATACATTATGCACGGATTAGGTACAATCGGACTGCTTATATGCAGCAACATCTTTATGACCTTGGCTTGGTACGGTCACTTGAAGTTACAGTCCATTGGCGTCATCACCAATCACACACCCCTCATCTTAGTCATTCTCTGCTCGTGGTTATTGGCATTGCCCGAGTACATCTGTCAAGTCACCGGCAACCGTATCGGTTTCGAGGGCAACGGCGGACCATTCACCTTGATGCAGTTGAAGATTATTCAAGAGGTTATCTCGATTACTATCTTCGCCTTATTCTCAGTGTTCGTCTTCAAGGGTCAAGCGCTGCATTGGAATCATCTTGCCGCTTTCGCTTGCTTGATAGCTGCCGTCTACTTCGTCTTCCTTAAGTAATCGAGGAATTAGAGATTATCTATTGCGTCTTCAATCTTATTGGTCAGACTGTCCAATTGTATGATTTCATCGGTAGATATTTTGCCGTCCCCATTCACAGTGATAGCCACCAATTGAGGTAAGGTAACCCGCACCGTAGGCGTTTCGTCGGCAGTATACACTGATATTTTCAAGACACTATCCTTAATAGAAGTGTTTACGTCTTGCAGGGCATCACAATCGATAGCCACCGTGCAAGAATCGGCTTGCGCTATTTGCAGGTCAACATCGCCAATAACCTCAATAGCATTAAATGGGGCACAACGGACACTATTTACTGGGCTTATAGACTTATTACATGGTCTGTATAGGATCAGTGGGTGATCAGCAGCGTGCTTAAGCCCACAAATCCCAATAACTCCCAAACCAATACCCGAACATAACCAGAGGATCAAGGTTATAATCCAAAACCTTTTCGATGGGTTTTTGCGCTTACGAAGGTAGTATATACCCCAATATATCCCGATGAAAAGGGGAATAGCAACCACCAGAAACAATAAGACCGACGCAAGAGTAGCAATCCCTGGACTTGTGAGCACGAGAGTGTTATTATCCAACCAAGGTAACAAGTCCAAAGGGAAAGCAACAATAAAAGCAACGCAGACGTAGAGAAGTACGAACAACAATATAAGCAACACCGCAGCAAGCGGGAAGGCTATGCAGGCGATTACGAAGAAAAGTAGCACACGTAACACAGTGCGTGAGATATGATGTGCCTTCATACTTGCTTGGTTTTCGTCAACATATTGCGCCATTCTCTCATGTTCTTTCTTGATATTCTCAATCGATGGCGTTTCACCACGCATCTCTAACCGTTGTGCTGCCGAACGAGCAGCAGGGGCTATAATCCATATAAGCAGATAAATAGGCAACGCTGCTCCATACAAGAACAGGCAAAGAACGAAGATGATACGCACCCACACCACATCAATACCCAGGTATGCCGCAAGTCCTGCGCATACACCTCCCAACAATGCATTATCCTTATCCAAATAAAGACGCCGCCTTGGGCGATTCTCGTTGCTCGCATTATTGATGTTGCTCGCACCTTCTCCATTAGATGTCCCATTTTCATTGCTTGATTCATCGATTTTATCCGATGAAATGGTGCTTTCTTCCGGTGCGAAGTCTTCAGGCTTACCCATTTGATCCATCACTTGATGAACCATAAAATTATTGATCACCTGAATACCTTTGTGCTGCAACATCTCACTGAATAACTCAGCAATACGCGCCTCTACATCGTGCATAATCTCTTCATTGTCAACTGTTTCGCCGATCTGCCTGCGAACATCATTGAGGTAAGTGAAGAGCGTTTGATAAGCATCGTCATCGATATAGAAGACGAGCCCATTAAGGTTAATGGTGGTAGTTGGTTTCATTTGCTTTTAATTATTGATTGGGCATGAGAAGAACAAGGATGATGTAGAGAAGCAGTCCAGGAAATCCTGCAGTGAACACGGAAAGTGCTGCATAGATAACACGAATGATGGTCGGGTCAACCGATAAATACTCAGCAATACCGGCGCAAACACCGGCAATCAGTTTGTTGTTTGAGCGACAAAGTCTTTTTGGTTCCATAGTTGTAAATATTTATATTAGTTATGATTTGTTACGTTTTCAACGGCAGTTTTGATGGTAATCCACTCTTGTTGTAGGGAGTTGTAAAATTCAACTCCCTGTGGCGTGAGTTGGTAGTACTTGCGTGGTGGTCCACCGGTCGATTCTTGCCAGCGATAGGTAAGGAGACCGCTGTTTTTCATGCGCGTAAGCAAAGGGTAGATGGTGCCTTCAACAACGAAGAGATCAGCCTCTTTCATGATGGATAGGATGTCGGAGACATAGGCTTCGCCTTTGTTTTCGAGTACCGCTAATATGCAATACTCGAGAATTCCTTTGCGCATCTGTGTTTTAATGTTGTCAATCATGTGGGTTCATATTTTCGGCAGCAAAGGTAGTGCATTATTTTATACTATGCAATACATAGTAGTATTTTTTTACATCATTCAATTAGTTAAGGGGAGTCGTATGGTGGTAAATGGTCGAAAAACAGGTAGAAACCATTACAAGGGTCTCATAAGGGTCTCATAAGGGTCTCATAAGAGTGTTACATGGTAGGGTAATGGTAGGGTAATGGTAGGGTAATGGTAGGGTTATACGCTCGAGATTCTCCCTACTGATGAGCGACTGATCACCTACTGATTGGCGACTTTTTACTTGCGTATTGTGGACTGTTGTGGGTGTGTTTCCGCAGGGAATTTGGAGGGAGGAAGGTTGATTTTCGGGGAAAGGTTTCGGAATGTGCGTAAATAGTGCTAACTTTGCCGCCGTATGAAACTTGTATTTGCCACAAATAATCCACACAAACTCGCCGAAGCACGCGAGATGTTCTCGTCGAAGGTTGAGGTTTTGAGCCTCGATGACATTGATTGTCACGCAGATATACCTGAGACGGAAGCGACTTTGGAGGGGAACTCACGGCTGAAAGCTCGGTATGTGCACGAACATTTTGGCGTTGATTGCTTCTCGGACGACACGGGTTTGGAGGTGGCAGCGCTTAACGGCGCTCCTGGTGTATACTCGGCACGCTATGCAGGTGAGCCATCGGATCCGGCATGCAACAGGGCGAAGTTGCTGCGAGAGTTGTCGGGAGTAAGCAACAGGAAGGCACGGTTTCGGACGGTTATCACGCTTATTGTTCACGGGGAGGAGCATCAGTTCGAGGGAACGGTCGACGGAGTCATCGCAGAAACAGAGCGTGGTGGGCAAGGATTTGGGTACGATTCGCTATTCATTCCCGACGGTTTCATCGGGACTTTTGCGGAAATGGGCGAGGAAGAAAAGAATAAGATTAGTCATCGCAGCCGCGCATTCGCTGCATTATGGGAATATATCAATCACGCATATCTATGAAACGACCATTATTCATCGCTTTGCTGTTCGTTTGCCCGCTGATATGGGCGCAGTCAGCAATGCACGGATGGAACATCCATTATGCCTACAATAACGTCACCGCCGTCGAGCAAAACGCTGAACGGATCTATGCCCTCAGTGACGGGGCACTGTTCTCCCTCGACAAGGAAACGGAGGAGATTGCGATTTGTAACAAGCTGACAGGGTTGAGCGACATTAACATTGCGCAGATGCAGTACTCAACGGCTATTCATGGGCTTCTGCTGATGTACGTGGATGGCAATATTGATATCCTTTATGACGACAATACGATCTATAACATTCCCGACCTATATAATACGCAGACGACGCTCAGTAAGCAGGCTAATGCGATTTGTCTGCACGGGGAGAAGGCGTATATTGCGATGGATTTTGGTATCATTGCGCTGAATCTGCGCAGACGAGAGATACAAGATACCTATTACATCGGTGCGAAGGCGGCAAAGATTGCGGTGGAATCGATATGTGTCATCGGAGATTCGATCTATGCGTCATCGGCGGATTCGGTGTATTGTGCGCATCTGAACGATAACTTGGTGGATTATGCTCATTGGCATACGCTGAAGGATGTGCCTAATAAAAAGATTAGTCAGGTTGCAGTGTTCAATGGTCAGCTGTGTCTGCTGTGCGACAGTGTACTGTCTATCAGGCAAGATGGGGCGTGGAAGGCGTATAGTGAGGCAAAGAGTATCAGCAAGATAAGAGTGCAGGGCGACCATCTCTATGCGTTGGCGCCGACGGTCACTTACGCTATTGACACGGCTCTTGCGGCAACGCCTATCTATGCATATATCAATGCCGCCGATGTTGTGTACAATACGGCGAGCCAGACCTATTGGTTTGCTTATTACTCGGACGGGTTGGGAAAGTATGATGTGAGGAATAATACTTTCAATAATTACTTACCTGAGGGGCCTATTAGCAATACGATTTATCGGATTCGGGTCAAAGAGGGGCGTGTGTTTGTGGTGTCAGGAGGTTATTTGGCAGTGCCTTACGGGCGTGAAGGGCATGCGGCAATCTATGAGAATGGGGCGTGGCTAAACTTCCCACAGTCGTATTTTATGGAGCATATTGGGTATTATGCCATGGACTTTACGGATATGATCTGTCTCAATGGGGAGCCGTCGCATTTCTTTATTGCTGGTTTTAGCAGCGGAGGACTGATTGAGTTTCGCAATGATGAGTTCTATAAGTTGTATAATATTGACAATAGTCCGATTATCACTTTGGTGGAGAATAACCCGCAACGGTATAGTTGGGTTGACGCTTTTGCCGTAGATGCGGACAATAACTTGTTTTTTTATAACTATGCGCCCGATGGGGTGAAGATACTCTCGCCCGATGGGTCGTGGCATTCGATCAATAACACTGCAAGTCAGTATGGTAAAGTTAACCGTTGTAAGAACATCATTATATCGAATCAGAACCCAAATGTGAAGTTCTGCTCATCCGCACGCGTGAGTGCTGGTATCGGTATCTTCAATGATAATGGCACATTAGATAATGATAATGACGACAAGGCTGCGCTCTACTCGACTTTTGTGGACCAAGATGGGAACACTATCACGCCCGAGTTTGTCTATTCTATGGCGCAAGATAATGATGGTGCAATCTGGTTGGGAACGAATGCGGGTATCCTGACTTTTGAGGACCCTGAGACGCTGTTTACCTCGAATGCTTGTACGCGTATCAAGATTCGGCGTAACGATGGGACGAACCTTGCTGATTATCTGCTTAATGATGAGAGTATCAATGCAATAGCCGTAGACGGTGCCAATCGGAAATGGATAGGCACTGGGACTTCTGGCGTCTATCTGATGTCGGCTGACGGGAAAGAGACGATTGAGCATTTCACGGCGGAGAACTCGCCGTTGCTGTCGAATGCTATCACGGCAATTGCTATCAATGACGAGAATGGTGAGGTGTTTATTGGCACGGATGCGGGATTGCTTTCTTATCAAGGCGATGCTGCCAAGGGGCAAGAGAAGTTGTCGGAAGCATACGCATATCCGAATCCGGTACGACCTGAGTTTGAGGGGGTTATAACGATTGCCAAGCTGTCGGAGAACTCGGTGGTGAAGATTACCGATGTCGCAGGGACTCTTGTATGTTCGACCATTTCTAATGGCGGTATTGCTATTTGGGATGGCAACGATGCTTACGGGAAACGAGTGCGGAGCGGAGTGTATTATGCGCACTGCAATAGTGCCGATGGAGGTGAGTATGCGCTAGTGAAGATACTGGTGATGAAGTAGGGGCTATGGGGTAGAGCGAGTTCTTTTGACCAGTTAAATACCGAAAGGTTACTATATATCTGCTAGATACAAGGATTTCAGCCTGCAAAATAACCTATAGAGCGTTTTCAAACGTCAAAATGTGTGCTGAAACGTTTGATTCTTCGGCAAACCGCTCCCAATCGTGGCTGAGACTACGTTTCAGCCTGCAAAATGACCTATAGCTCCAAATTGATCTATAGAAATGAATTCAATTGCTAATCAGCTGCGGTTATTTAGCCTTACTCATTTGTCGTTTGGTCATCAACTGTCGTAGTGTTATCTTCCTTTTTTGCAGATTTTTGTTTTTTCTGCGGATGGAGGAGGTTGCGGAGTTTGGAGGAGATGAAGGCGGTGGTGTTGTTGATGAGTTGGTGTCCCCAATGTTGTGCCTCTTCTGTCTCTTCGGCTTCACGATATTGTGCAGCGAGGGCGGCATCGTTGTCGGTGATGACGAGCAGTTGGTCGCCTACCTCTAACTCGGATTTGCCCGTGGGCACGAAGAAGTCTTCGCTGCGTCGCACCATGATGACGAGTGTCTTAGGTGGTAGGCTGAGGTCCTTGAGTTGTGTGCCATTGGCAAGCATGTCGGCGGTTATCTCGACCTCAGTGGCAGAAGACTCGACCTCTTCGGGTAGGTCGATATCGAAGTGTTCCAGTTTCTTGAGTTTGACTTCGGGTATGGCGAGTCCCAGTTTCTGCGCCATATAGGAAAGGGAAGTACCTTGAACAACAAGGGAGACAATGGTGCAGAGGAAGACGATGTTGAATATGAGGTCGGCATGTGCGACGCCGCTTGCTTTGCATAGGATGGCGAAGATGATAGGTACGGCACCTTTCAGTCCGACCCAACTGAGCATCAGTTTATCTTTGGTGGAATACTGCGGGAAAGGCAGCATACAGAGGAAGACCGATATGGGTCGCGAGATGCATATCATGACGACACTGATGATGAGGCATGGGAGTAGGACTTCGGGTTTGATGAGTTCCGTTGGGCGCACCATGAGCCCGAGGACAAGGAAAATGACCAATTGGCTGAGCCATGTGAGTCCATCGAAGAAACTGCGCGTCTGGTGTTTTCGCGTGAACTTACTGTTTCCGATGACGAGACCGCCGATGTAGACTGCGAGGTAGGTATTGCCCTGCAGGTAATAGGTGATGGAGAATATAAAGATGCAGGCGGTGAGCACCATTATCGGGTAGAGGGATTCGTTGTTGAGGTGCACTTTACGCATGAGGCTGATGACCATCTTACCAAAGAGAAAGCCCATGACTGCACCCATGACGAGTTGCACTACGATGGTCTGTATGATGACCAATCCTGAGATCTCGGTGGTGGTAGCGGTAACGACGCCAATGAGGGTTGAGGTGAGTACATACGCCATTGGGTCGTTGGCGCCACTCTCTAACTCCAATAGGGGTCGCAGGTTATGCTTGAAGCCGATACCTGATGTTCGAAGGATGGAGAAGACGGATGCGGAATCGGTAGACGACATCGTGGAAGCCATGAGTAGGGCTACCCATATACTAACGCTTGCAATGGCATTGAGCCAACCGAAGATATAATAGATGATGACGCCTGTGATGAGGGCTGTGAGTAGTACTCCGACGGTGGCAAGGACGAGTCCTGGTGCGATGACTGGACGTATGTCGGAGAGTTTGGTATCCATACCACCTGAGAAAAGGATGATACAGAGGGCGACAGTGCCGATACCTTGTGCGATATCGATGTCGAGCATGTATCCGATGCCGTCTTCATTGAAGAGTTTGCCGACTCCGTCGGGGCCGAAGAGCATACCGACCGCGAGAAAGAGTAGAAGAGCAGGGACACCGAACTTGTAGCCGATCTTATCGGTGAAGATACTGGCGAAGAAAAGTAACGATAGTACTAAAAGGATGAGTTCTACTTGCATAGTTAGGGTTTATTTAATAATACATCTTTGATTGCTTGTTCTAAGGCCTCTTTTGGCAGTGCGCCTTGTGCTACTTGTGGATTGGCATCGACGGGACAAAAGAGGAGGGTTGGTATACTGCGGATGCCGAAATAAGCGGCGAGTTCCCGTTCTTTCTCGGTGTCGACTTTATAGATGACTATTTGGTCGCAATACGATTCGGCGAGTTCTTCCATGATAGGCGCAAGTCGTTTGCAGGGACCGCACCATGTGGTATAGAAGTCAATGATGCAGGGCTTAGTGCCTTGGTATTTCCATGTCTTTTGGGTAGTATAATCGAAGATAAACTGCTTAAAATCAGCAGTTGTGAGGTATTGTACGTTCTCGGCGGAGGCGCGCCACGAGAGAGTGAACAATAAGGTGAATATAAGAAGAATTGTTCGTTTCATTATTGTGCAAAGTTTAGAGCGCAAAGGTAATGAAATTGTTGGAATGGTGCAAATTTTATGTATGAATGTATAATGTATAAGGGATGTTCTAAAAATTCCACGTTTCGTTATTTTGTTATTGAGTGGGATGTTTCTCCACTTTTTGAGCGCTTTGTGGTTTTTATTTGTATCTGCTTGCCTTTCACTCAGTCACAATGCTCGCATTGCTCCTTCGTTCAAGCCAACCATCTACT
>CAVJQD010000058.1:0-13158 GCA_963651555.1 uncultured Clostridium sp.
ACGGGTCTTACGACCCGAACGACACGAGGGCGTGTCGTCTCCACAATCATAGTATTTTGTAGGACTTTATTGGGCGAATAAGGCGAATAGGGTTTATTGGGCGAATAAGGCTTATTGGACTTATAGGGCTGATAGGGCTGATAGGGCTGGCTGATGAGTCAATGGTTAATTGCGCAGTTTTAGAAAAATTCTTGCAATAGTTGTGTGAATAAGAATTTCTTTCTAAATTTGCAGCGAATTTGTGATGTCTAGGAATGGGCGTCGGAAATGGTGAATAAAAGTGAATATAAACTTGAGAATACAAATCTAAGGATTAAATCTAAGAATACAAAACTAAGGATATAAAACTAAGAATATAAATCTAAGATCATAGACTGAAAATGAAAACGACAGTTCGTATTTTGCTTGGCATTGCCATCTGTTTCATGACGTATGTATGCGTTATGAGTATTATGACTCCAATTAAGTTTGAGGAGAAGAAGACCCAACGGGAGAACGCAATCATCAAGAACTTGATGCATATTCGTACCGCAGAGGGCGAGTTCCGCACCCAAAAAGGTTATTACACCGCCGATTTGGACTCGTTGATACTGTTCCTTAAGACCACTCCCAAGAAAGAGGTGTTGAAGGAAGGTGCGTTGACCGAGGCACAATTGGAGGCAGGATTGACCGAAGAGAAAGCGGTGAAGATCGTTGCCAAGGGTAACGCCAAAGAGATCAAAGCAAACGGTTTGGAAGGTTTCAAGCGTGATACCGTATACACTAACATGATTCAATCGTTGTATAAAGGTGAGTTCAACGATGACAACATTGAGAAGATCATCTATGTGCCTTATACCGACAATGTTCGTTTTGAGGTAGAGACCAACAACGGTTATCAAACTGACCGTGGTATCAAGGTGCCGTTGATAGAGGTTCGTACACCTTACGAGACCTACTTGAAGGATTTGGACGACCAAGAGCGTGTTAACTTGATTGACAAAGAGACCAAGTTGGACCACTATCCAGGTTTGAAGTTCGGTTCGATTATTGCGCCGAACAACAATGCGGGTAACTGGGAATAAAGAATAAGGATGGTGGCTAAGGACAGTTCATCATCGGCAACACAATCCATCGGCTCTATTGGCGGTGGATTGTTTTCTTATACATCGCACTTCTGCGTTGTGCCGGAGGCGTTGTACCGTGAGGAGGACCAAGACCTGTGGCTAAACTTCATGGAGGAGCATATCGACCCTAAGCAAGAGATTGCGGCACATCATATAGACGATGAGCATTGCTATGTACTGCATGAGAAAACAGGCGAAGAAGAGCATTGCGTGAGTTGGCTGATGGAGCAGAGTCGGCATTTGACAGAGGCAACGAAGGTGCTGATAGCGGTGTTTGACGAAACGATAGGCGTGGTGGCATACAAAGAAAGGCGATTGCAGTTGGCTAATGTGTATGCCTATAAAAGTGCGGAGGATATGCTGTATTACTTGCTGAGTATCAGCGAGGAAGTGCTGCAAGATAGGCAAGTGCCAATCTACATCAACGACAGGGCTTGGGCAAGCAACAAGACATTGACAGATTATTTGAACATAAGACCCCTATAAGATGCGTATTATCTCAGGCAAATATAAAGGTAGGCGAATCGTGCCACCGACCAAGATTACGGCTCGTCCGACGACGGATTTTGCCAAAGAGAGTCTGTTTAACCTCATGGAGAACCGCATGAGCATGGAGAACATGGACGTGTTGGACCTCTTTGCCGGAACGGGTAGTATCAGTCTGGAGTGCGTGTCGAGAGGTGCACGGCAGGTTATCTCGGTGGAGAAAGCGCATACGCAGCAGAACTTCATCATCAGCACTTGCAAGAGTCTGGGTATCAATAACCTCACCCTTGTGCGGGATGATGTGTTCCGTTATATCAAGACCTGCCAGCGTCAGTTCGATTTTATCTTTGCCGACCCACCGTATCAGTTAGAGACGCTGGCTACCCTACCCGACCTTGTGTTTGAGAACGGACTGTTGGGGACGGACGGTTGGTTTGTGTTGGAACACTCGGCGCAGAACGATTTCTCGGGACATCCCCATTTTGAGAGTCATCGAGTGTATGGTAATGTGAATTTCAGTTTCTTTCGATAGGAGATTTGAATTTAGAAGGGATTTGGAAAGGGATTTGGAATAAGGAATATTTATGGCAGACACATATCAAACCATAGAATCGTTGTCGGAGGGACTATACAAGGACAAAGGGAGTAAGTTCTTGGCGTTTGCGATGCCTGTGGGGAGTGTCGACGAGGTGAAGGAACAGGTGGGGAACTACCGAAGGGAGTATTATGATGCTCGGCATGTGTGCTACGCGTATATGTTGGGTGTAGACAAAGACCAATGGCGTGCGAATGACGATGGGGAGCCGTCGGGAACGGCTGGGAGACCTATCTTAGGGCAGATCAACTCATACGGATTGACGAATATCCTCGTGGTGGTGGTGCGATATTTTGGTGGTATCTTGCTTGGCACGGGCGGATTGACGGTCGCATATAAAACAGCCACTGCCGATGCGCTGAGCAAAGCCGCTATCGTTACGAAGGATGTGACGGCGCAAAAGACACTGACTTTTCCTTATGAACAGTTGAACGACAAGATGCGACTGATAAAAGACACGGAGAGTCGGATTATAAGTCAGGAGTTTGGTGCTGCCGAATGTAAGATTGAATGTGAAGTAAAAAAAGTATATGAATCAAGATTTCAATAGTATCCGTGCCTACGAGGACGAGGACCTGCATGAGGTGCTTTCTCGTGTAGCGCAAGACGAGACCTTCAGGCATCTGCTGCCTACATTGGAGCAGTTGATGGGTTGCGGCTTTGATGCACAGCGAGTGATTGGCGCACTGCAAACGATACAGAATGTGGGCGAACTGGACCAATATATAGTGTTTCCGCTGCTGGATAGACTGTTGCAAACGACCACTTCGGGTCTGACGCTGACAGGGTTTAAGAACCTGAAAAAGAGTGAGTCGGCACTGTTCTTGACCAACCATCGGGATATCATTCTTGACTCGGCATTTCTGTCGTACGCCTACAAGCAGCAGACGGGTGACCGTATTTATATAGGTATCGGCACGAACCTCTATGCGCAGCCGTGGATTGAGGATTTTGTGCGTGCGAACAAGGCGTTCAGTGTTATTCGAGGAGGCAGTCCGAGAGAGATTCTGACCAACTCGTCGTTGCTTAGTGGATATATACTACATATTATCAGCGAGTTACACCATAATGTGTGGCTAGCACAGCGTGAAGGTCGAGCCAAAGACGGGAATGACCGTACTCAGCCGGCGGTGCTGAAGATGCTGACGATGGCTGGCGAAGGGACATTGCAAGAGCGGCTTGAGAAGTTGAATATCACACCGGTATCGCTGTCGTACGAGTACGACCCCTGCGACTATTTGAAGGCGAAAGAGATGCAGATCAAGCGAGATAATGGTGTGTATGTGAAGACCAAGGCGGACGACTTGCTGAGTATGAAGACGGGGTTGATGGGTTGGAAAGGCCAGGTGGCGTTTTGCATTACACCGTCTATTAATAGTGAATTGGCAGAAGTGATATCGCAGTACGCCATACGCAACGAGCAGATTGAGCATGTGGCGCAGATTATCGATGAACATATCCATCGGCACTACCATATTTTCAACACCAATAAGATTGCTTATGATGAATATTTGCATACGGATAAGTATGCGAAGGGTTATACTTATGAGGAGAAAACGGCGTTCGTTGAGTATATCGACAAAAAGATTAGTTTGATTGAGGATATTGAGCCGGATAGAGAGTTTTTGCGGGAGAAGATATTGGAGATGTATGCGAACCCGTTGGTGAATCAAGAACTCTACACTGACTGACTATTAACTTAAACGGACGCCTGCGGCGTATTGACATGAATTGTTCATAAAAGCTTTGGGACAAATATTGCCAAATATTAGCCAAATAAGCCACCTTCAAAACAATAAAAAAATATTACCATAAAAAAATATGACAATGAAGACTGCTATTTTTCCGGGGTCGTTTGACCCGTTTACGATAGGTCATTACGACATTGTGAAGCGAGCCTTGACGATGTTTGACAGGATAGTGATAGGCATAGGAAGTAACAGTGTGAAGGTGCCATCATTTCCCGATGAGAAGCGACTGGAGGCGATACGGAAGGCTTTTGCTGATGAGCCACGAGTGAGCGTGGAGATTTACGACTGTTTGACCGTGGATTTTGCTCGTCAGCAAGGGGCAGAGTTCATCTTGCGTGGGGTGCGTTGCGTAGCCGATTTTGAGTATGAACGCAACATGGCTGAAGCTAATAAGGAGTTGGGCAACATTGAGACCGTACTGCTCTATACTCGTCCGCAATATGCGCATATCTCCTCGACGCTAGTACGCGATTTGTATGCCCATGGAAAAGATATATCAACGTATATTCCCTAAGATTATGAAAAAGAATATTATACTACCTTTATTAGCACTGCTAATAGTCTCTACCCTACACGCCGAGGAGACGACCTCGAGAGTGAGTAAGTCGCTGACTATATTCAACGATGTGATGCGCCAGTTGGACATAAACTATGCGGACACCTTGAACTATGAGGAGATGACGGAAACGGCTATCAATCAGATGTTACGACAAGTAGACCCATATACCGTGTATATACCGGAGAATAAGACAAGTAACTTGAAGATGATGACGACCGGCAAGTATGGTGGTATTGGTGCCATGATCATGCAGAAAGGCGATACAGTGTGTATATCAGAACCTTACGAAGGTATGCCAGCGCAGAAGAACGGGTTGTGGGCAGGCGATAGGATATTGGAGGTGGACGGCAAGAAAGTGGTAGGAAAGACGACGACAGAAGTATCATCGATGTTGCGCGGTACGCCAAAGAGTACGGTGACACTGAAGTTACGTCGTGAGGGCGTTGCAAAACCATTTGTTCGCAGTTTTGAGCGCGAAGAGGTGAAGATGAGTCCGATTCCTTATGCGACCGTGCTGGATGGTCATATTGGCTTTATTGCATTTTCAGAATTCACAGAGAACTCTGGTGCCTTGTTTGGTCAGACCTTAGACCAACTCAATGAGCAGAATAAGATTGACGCTCTCATCATCGACATGCGAGATAATGGCGGGGGACTTATTACCGAAGCCGTGAGGATAATGAGTCTGTTTGTAGACAAAGGTACAGAAGTAGTAACGACCAAGGGCAAGACCAAAGCATCGCAACGGGTCTACAAGACTCCGGTTGCGCCGAAGTATCCTGACTTGCCACTATATGTTATAGTGAACGAGAACACGGCATCGGCAGCGGAGATAGTGTCGGGTGCATTGCAAGACCTTGACCGTGCGACACTGATTGGAGAACGGACCTTTGGCAAGGGTTTGGTTCAATCGGTGTATCCTATAGCGTATAACGGCAATATCAAAGTGACGACCGCCAAATATTATATCCCTTCGGGTCGGTGCATTCAAGCCATTGATTACAGAGGTAAAGAGGCAGAGAGCAAGAAAGATAGTCTGAAACATATTTTCCACACCAGGAAAGGAAGAGTGGTAAAAGACGGTGGAGGAATTATTCCTGATACCACCTTAGAGGAAGACACGAGTAAGGTGAACATTTCCTACTCGCTCTATACAAAGAACTTGTACTATGAGTATGCGGTGCATTATCATTGTACGCACGACAGTATTGCCGATCCGAAGGTGTTTGAGGTGAACGATGAGATATTGGACGACTTCAAGGCATTCTTGCAGCAAAAGAACTTCCAATACAGCAGCGAGACAGAGAAATATTTCAATGACCTGATTGATATGGCCAAACATGAGGATATTGCAGAGGATGTGGTGAATCAATTGGTAGAGATAAAAGGCAAGATATCAGGCGATTGGCAAGACGCTTTTGACCGGAACAAAGAAGATATTCGGCAGGCTTTAGGAAGAGAGATTACTCGACACTACTGTTATATTCGGGGCGAATATGCTTATTTCTTGCGATACGACAAGGCATGTAAGAAAGCAAAGGAGATAATTAACAATTAACAAACATGATTTGACAATTGGACAATTTACAATTTGACAATTGGTGGGTGGAGGATTTTGTGGAGAAAAATAAGCGAAATAATTCTTTAATACGAAATAAATGTTGTACCTTTGTGGCATAATACGCGGAAGTGAAAGTTTGTTTTTATCAAACTGATACTCCGCAGATTACGCACAATAAAAAGTAGTTAGGAATAAATAATTTATAAAGTACTCCCAATATGAACAAAGTAATCAAACTGAAAAAAGGTTTGGATATTGCTGTATCGGGTGAGGCTGCAAAAGAAATTGGTAGCCTCAGTCGTCCTGATATATATGCGATAGTACCGGACCATTTTGCAGGTATTACGCCGAAGATGTTGGTGAAAGAGGGTGAGACAGTGGAAGCTGGTTCGCCTATTTTTCATGACAAGCAGTTTACGGAAATGAACTTTGTATCGCCTGTATCGGGCAAGGTTGTGGCCGTAAATCGTGGAGAGCGCAGGAAGATAATGTCGATAGACATCGAAGCTGACAAGCAGATTGTCTATAAGCAATTTACCTGCGATGCAGCGCAACTATCTGCTGAAGAGATTAAAGCCGCATTATTGGAGGCTGGATTGTGGTGTTTCATTAAGCAACGTCCGTACGATTGTATCGCCATGCCGAACAAGACACCGAAGGCAGTCTTCATTTCCACCTTTGACACGGCACCGTGTGCACCTGACTATGAATGGATGCTGAAAGGTCATCTGGCAGAACTGCAAGCAGCAGTATCGGCATTGAGCAAGATTGCACCAGTGTATGTAGGTATTCGTGGTGGTGCAAAAGCCACTGAGTTTCGTGAGTTGAAGGACTGCACGCAATATGAGGTATATGGTCCCCACCCTGCAGGCAATGTAGGTGTGCAGATCAACCATGTAGCGCCAATAGCCAAAGGAGAGACGGTTTGGATCATCAATATTCAAGACTTGGAGGTGATAGGTCGTTTCTTTGTGAAAGGCATTGTAGATATGCAGCGTTTGGTTGCGTTGACCGGTCCGCAAGTGGTAGAACCAAGGTACTATCGTGTATTGCCTGGTATGCCAGTGGATGCCGTAGTGCGTTGCAATGTCTATAAGGATGCGCCTTTGCGTTATGTGAATGGCAACCTATTGTCGGGTCATCAGACAGAGCCGGAGGAGAAGATTGATGCATATTGCAATCAGATATCGGTAGTAAACGAAGGTACGGATGTTCATGAGTTCATGGGCTGGTTGATGCCTCGTTTTGATAGTTTCCAGACGGGTAACACCGACCCTGCTAAGTTCTTTGACTGCAAGTTCACACGTTGGCTCTTTGGTAAGAAGAACTATCAATGGGATGCTCGTTTGAAAGGTGGTCGTCGTGCCATCATCGTGAGTGGCGAATATGACAAGGTGTTCCCGATGGATATCTATCCGGAGTACCTCATCAAGGCTATGATTGCAGGTAACATCGACAAAATGGAAGCGTTGGGTGCTTATGAAGTAGCACCCGAGGACTTCGCACTCTGTGAGTATGTCTGCACCAGCAAGATGCCTCTGCAAGCCATAGTAAGAACAGCATTGGATAACTTAAAAAAGGAGATTGAGTGATGTTTAAGGGATTATATAACATGATGGAAAAACTCCGTCCGACATTCTCAGAGGGAGGTAAACTGCATGCTCTGCACTCGCTGTTTGACGGATTCGACACTTTCCTGTTTACTCCGACCAGCACATCAAAGCGCATTGGTACGCAGATTCACGATGGACGTGACTCAAAGCGTACGATGATTATCGTAGTGTTGGCACTGATGCCGGCGATGCTGTTTGGTATGTTCAACGTGGGCTATCAACACTTACTCGCTACGGGTGAGCTGGTTCGTGGCGCTATGACCTGCGCATTGTGGTGGAAAGCATTTGGCTTCGGACTACTGGCAGTGCTACCTTATATTATTGTAACATATGCAGTAGGTCTGGGTATCGAGTTCACAGTAGCGCAATGGAAACACGAGGAGATACAAGAGGGCTTCCTTGTTACGGGTATCATCCTTCCGTTGGTATTACCTATCAACACTCCACTGTGGATGGTAGCAATCGCTACAGCGTTTGCTGTTATCTTTGCCAAAGAGATATTTGGTGGCACAGGATATAACATCTTCAACGTAGCACTCATTGCACGTGCGTTCTTGTTCTTTGCTTATCCTACTCACATGACCGGTGATAAGGCGTTCGTCCGCACCGATGGCACATGGGGTTGGGACGGCGGTAAGACGCTTGTAGATGGCTTCTCGGGTGCTACCCCACTGACACAAGTGGCTACTTCAACCGATGCTAGTTTCGTCCCGGTGGACTTCTGGACTGCCTTCAACGGTTTGATACCGGGTTCTATTGGTGAGACCTGCTGCTGGGCTATCCTTCTTGGTGCACTGCTCTTGCTCTCGACGGGTGTAGCATCGTGGAAAACGATGCTCAGTATCTTCGTTGGTGGCGGACTGACGGCATTGCTCTATAATGTCTGCGGACCGGACACAGCAGCTGCACACATGCCTTGGTACCTGCATCTCGTGACCGGTGGTTTCGCTTTCGGTGCAGTGTTCATGGCTACAGACCCTGTTACTTCGGCTCGTACGGAGTGCGGCAAATGGATTTACGGCTTCCTTATCGGATTCATGGCTGTTACTATCCGTGTGCTGAACCCGGGTTATCCGGAAGGTATGATGCTCTCTATACTACTCATGAACGCCTTTGCTCCACTCATCGACTGGTGCGTCGTTCAAGTGAATATCAAACGCCATATGAAACGGGCTAAAATCTAAGAGTTATGGCAGAGAATAAAGAAAAGAAAGGTATAGACACCAACAGCAACGTCTATACTATTGTCTATGCTACAATAGTGGTTGTCATCGTGGCCGTGCTGCTTGCCGTGGCAAGTCAGGTGCTGAGTCCACGTCAGCAAGCGAATGCGTTGCTCGACAAGCAGAAGCAGATTCTTGTAGCACTCAATAAGGACTACTCGAACACTGACCCTGCTGCGCTTTACCTCTCATTGGTGCAAGACACAGTGAAGGTAGGCGAGAAAGAGTTGTATGTAGCCAACATTGATGGTGCCACGAAGTACATATTCCCATTGAAGGGTACAGGTCTTTGGGGCGGTATTGGTGGTTACTTAGCACTCGATGCTGACAAGAACACCATCTATGGTGTTAACTTCAATCACGAGAGTGAGACTCCTGGTCTGGGTGCAGAGATTGTGACTGCTAAGTTCCGCAATCAGTTCAACGGCAAGCACATACGCAATGCCGCCGGTGAGTTGGTATCAGTAGCCGTACTGAAAGAGGGTAAGGCTGCAGGTGAAGGACAGGACAAGGTGGATGCTATCTCGGGTGCAACAATCACATCGACAGGCGTTAACGACATGCTCGTGAATAACCTTGCCGAATATGCAGAGTTCCTGAATAATGTAGAATCGAATGGCGAGAAAGCTGTAGCAGCAGAAAGCGTAGAGACCGCTGAAGTTGCAACAGAGGAAGCCGAACAAATCGAAGAATAATCATGGCACTTTCACAAAAAACAAAAGAGGTCTTTCTTGGACCACTGAATAAGAACAACCCTGTGGTTGTGCAGATATTAGGTATCTGCTCATCGTTGGCAGTAACGGTGCAACTGAAACCTGCCCTCGTGATGGGTATCGCAGTGACCGTCATCGTGGCGCTGTCGAACGTAGTCATCTCATTGATGCGTAAGACGATACCTATGCGTATTCGTATCATCGTGCAACTGGTGGTAGTAGCCGCTTTGGTAACCCTCGTGAGTGAGATACTGAAGGCGTTTGCCTACGATGTGGCGATGCAGCTGAGTGTGTATATCGGACTGATCATCACTAACTGTATCTTGATGGGACGCCTTGAAGCGTTTGCTATGACCAACAATGTCAAAGACTCGCTACTCGACGGACTTGGCAACGGTTTCGGTTATGCAATCATCTTGGTAATCATTGCCTTTATCCGTGAGTTACTCGGTTCAGGCACACTGATGGGCTATCGTGTCATCCCAGATAGTTGGTACGTGGCTAATGGTGGCGTTTACGAGAACTGCGGTATGATGATGATGCCGGCAATGGCACTGATTCTCGTAGGTTGCATTATATGGGCACATCGTTCTATAAATAAGGAGGAAAAGTAACATGGAACACGCATTGAGTTTATTCATCCGCTCTATCTTTGCGGACAATATGATTTTCGCATACTTCTTGGGTATGTGCTCATACTTGGCAGTATCGAAAGATGTGAAGACGAGTGCAGGTTTGGGTGTAGCAGTCACCTTCGTACAGGTGCTGACATTGCCTGTCAACTACCTGCTGCAAGTCTATGTGCTTAATCCTCTTGGGCTTGGGTATTTGTCCTTTATCCTTTTCATCGCCGTCATCGCCGCTATCACGCAGTTGGTGGAGATGATTGTGGAGAAGTACTCGCCATCGCTCTATTCGTCACTGGGTATATTCCTTCCACTGATAGCCGTTAACTGCGCTATCATGGGTGGCTCTTTGTTCATGCAACAACGTATCCTACTCGACCCTGCTAACACGAAGGCTATCGCTAACCTCGGTGATGCCTTTGCCTTTGCGTTGGGTTCTGGTCTTGGATGGATGCTTGCTATCGTCTGCATGGCAGGTATCCGTGAGAAGTTGGAGTATAGCGATATTCCAAAGCCACTACAAGGTATGGGTATCATCTTCATCACCGCTGGTTTGATGGCAATGGCATTCATGTGCTTCTCGGGACTTAGCATTTAGTAAATTTGTTAGTTATGAATAAGAAAATCTTGCTCTTATTTAGTATATTTGCATTTTGCGCTTGCAATTCTACTGATTCGGATATCTCTAATAATGGAGGTAATCAAGAACAGTATATATTGCAACGCAAAGTAAGTTGTATAGAAGATTTACCTGCTGCAATATATTAAGACAAAGAATATACAACAACAGAAGCAACTTCTTATGGTGAATTCGATTACAACTCTATCATGTCATATGGAAGCGAATTATACGTAGATGGAAAGTATATATTGGTAATGACAAAAAAAGACGGCTCTACATTTTCAGGTCAGCAAGACTATTTAAGTAAAAATGATAAATTGAATATCCAATCAATATACCATTAAGCGATGAAAAAAACAAAAAATTACATACCAACAATTATCATTTTCATCACTATAGTATGTACATGTACCAAATGCGAAATAGATCCTTCTTGGCCAATAAGCAAGTACTATATCGAGAACACAACTGATGATACATTAGTGTGCCAATATCACTATTCAAGGTATGATACTTGTGGGGTAAATTGCATTTCCATTGCTAGCAAAGAAACTAAAATACTTCATTACACAAATGAACAAGATACTTTAGATATCTCTTATACTTTTGAAGATATGCTATTTATGAGCACTCAAGGTGACACTCTCTTATACTTTAATCCAGTGCCAGATAGTATTTGGACAATAGAGGATAGGTACGCAGATAGTGAATCCCTGTGGGGATATAGATTAAAATATCAATTTTATAAACAATGAATATTACAGCAATTCTTTGGGCAGTAGGCGTCTTTTTGGCGGTGATACTGCTACTGGTAATCATCTTGCTGGTGGCTAAGAAATACTTAGTTGCCTCGGGCGATGTGAAGATTACCATCAACGGTGACAAAGAGTATAGTGTTCCTGCTGGAGGTACCCTACTCTCCACGCTTGGTGAAGCAGGTGTGCACCTGCCATCCGCTTGTGGTGGTAAGGGTTCGTGCGGACAATGCAAGTGCCAAGTGCTGGAAGGTGGTGGAGAAATCCTGCCTACAGAGACAGTGCATTTCAACCGCAAACAGCAGAAAGACCACTGGCGTCTTGGTTGCCAAGTGAAAGTGAAAGAGGACATGCAGTTGAAGGTCAGCGAATCAGTCCTCGGAGTAAAAGAATGGGAATGCACCGTCATCTCGAACAAGAACGTGGCTACCTTCATCAAGGAGTTCAAAGTGGCGCTGCCTAAGGGTGAGCACATGGACTTTATTCCTGGTTCGTATGCGCAGATTCGTATCCCGGTCTACAACATCTACTACAAGGACTTCGACCGCTCGTTGATTGGTGACTTGTATATCCCATCGTGGGAGAAGTTCGGTCTATTCAACCTGCATCAGGTAAACACCGAACCTACTATTCGTGCCTACTCGATGGCTAACTATCCGGATGAGGGTGATATCATCACTCTGACCGTTCGTATTGCTACGCCTCCTTTCAAGCCGAAAGACCAATGCAAGAATGGTCCTGAGTTCCAAGATGTACCTTGCGGTATAGCATCGACCTATATTTTCTCGCTCAAGCCTGGTGATAAGGTGATGATGTCAGGTCCTTATGGTGAGTTTCACCCTGTCTTCGATAGCAAGCGTGAGATGATTTGGGTAGGTGGTGGTGCTGGTATGGCTCCTCTGCGTGCACAGATTATGCACATGCTCAAGACGCTCAACACACGTGACCGTGAGATGCATTACTTCTATGGTGCTCGTGCTATCGATGAGGTGTTCTTCATGGAGGACTTCCTCGAGTTGGAGAAAGAGTTCCCGAACTTCCATTTCCATTTAGCTCTCGACCGTCCAGACCCGAAAGCCGATGCAATGGGCGTGAAGTATACTGCAGGTTTCATTGCTCCTGTGATGGGCGATACCTATCTCAAACAGCATGAGAACCCTGAGGATGTTGAGTATTACCTCTGCGGTCCTCCTATGATGGCAAAGACTGTGCTTGACCTACTCCACTCGTTGGGTGTAGAGGATGATATGATTCGCTTCGATAACTTCGGTGGATAGTTTTTCATTAATTGGATAAGAAAAGAGACTGCTTGGCGCATCGCTGAGCGGTCTTTTTTTTTGTTATTGTTTCCTTTGCACTGCTTGCGTTTTTTCTTTGCCACTGCGTGACTGAGAAATAAAGAGAAATACTTGCACTGCGTGCAAGAGAAATAAAAAGACTCCTGCTTGCTGCGCTCGCGAGAAATGAAAGAAAGGTTGATTTGACAAATTGACATTTTAGGTCTATAGGTCATTTTGCAGGCTGGAAAATGGGTAGTATGTCTCTATA
>CAVJQD010000059.1:0-13089 GCA_963651555.1 uncultured Clostridium sp.
TACTAAATAAAATTCCACAAATCATCTCAAAAGCAATTTTTAGAACATCCCTTTAATTTTTCAACAATTAAAACATAGTTCTCAGTTCGTTGAGGGTGCAGGCATGTTGTTCGCCGGTGAGCATATTCTTGAGCATCACGGTGTTAGCTTGCATCTCGTCGCCGCCTACTATTGCCACAAAAGGTATGTGTTTTTGGTCGGCATAGTTCATCTGTCGTTTCATCTTCACTACCTCGAGATAGACCTCGGTAGCGACACCTTGTTGTCGCAGAGCGTTTGCCCAACGCATGGCATATCGTTGTTCTTCCTCTCCAAAGCAAGCAAAGAGTACTTGTGTGGTCTGCGAGAGGGTCTCGGGATAGAGGTCGAGTTGGTTCAGCACATCGTAGATACGGTCAGCACCAAAAGAGATTCCCACGCCGGACACATCGGGCATCCCGAAGATACCGGTAAGGTTATCGTATCGGCCACCGCCGGTGATGCTACCAATCTCCACATCGCGTGCCTTGACTTCGAAGATAGCACCGGTATAATAGTTCAGTCCTCGTGCTAGACAGAGGTCGAGGAGGATCTCACAGTCGGCAGTAGCCACGGCGTTCTCTTCCACCATACGGAACAGGGTGCGCATCTCTTCTACACCACGAAGTCCAACCTCGCTAGAGGCGAGGATAGTGGAGAGGGTGTCAAGCTTCTCGGCGGTAGTGCCGCTGAGATTGAGGATAGGTTGCAGGGCAGCGATAGAGTCGGGAGTCAGGCCTTTCTCTTCGAGTTCTTTGTTCACATTGTCGAGACCGATCTTGTCGAGTTTATCGATAGCGACGGTGATATCGACTATCTTATCGGGGGCGCCAATCACCTCGGCTATACCTGCAAGAATCTTGCGGTCGTTGATATGTACCGAGACACGGATGCCGAGTCGGCGATAGACCTCTTGCACTATCTGCAGCAATTCGAGTTCGCAGACGAGGGAGTTGGTGCCAATGACATCAACGTCACACTGGTAAAACTCACGATAGCGGCCTTTCTGTGGACGATCGGCACGCCAGACGGGTTGTATCTGATAGCGTTTGAAAGGGAACTGAATCTTATCACGGTTCTGCACCACAAAACGGGCGAAGGGTACGGTGAGGTCGTAGCGCAATCCTTTCTCGCTAACAAGGGTGGTGGCATGACCGATGCTCATCTCATCGGAGAGGTGCTCACGGAGTCCGCCAAGCCAGTCGCCTGAGTTGAGAATCTTGAAGAGCAGCTTGTCGCCTTCCTCGCCATACTTGCCCATCAGGGTTGAGAGGTTCTCCATGGCAGGAGTCTCAATCTGCTGAAAACCAAAGAGGCGAAAGACATCGCGCACTGTGGAAAAGATATATTGACGGCGCTCCATCTCTTGCGGAGCAAAATCACGAGTTCCTTTGGGTATCGACGGTTTCATTGCTAGTTACAAATTTGTGCGCAAAGATACGTCTTTTTTCTAGATGCTCCAAATTTACTGGACATAGGACAACACTAAATATGAACGGACGCCTGCGGCGTATTGACACGAAGGGATCATAAAATACGTAGTCAACAAAATCTAAAAAACTTAGGGCAAAAACAATTATCAACAAGCTAACAACCGCCCAGGATTATTCTTTTGGAACAAATATTGCCAAATATAGTTCAAATATTCCACGGATGGTCGGCAAGTACTGGCAAATATACTCCATTAAATCTCATTAAAGGACCATTAAAAAAGATAACTGACTGCGGCGTATTGACACGAAGGGAGCATAAAATACGTAGTCAACAAAATCTAAAAAACTTAGGGCAAAAATTATTATCAATGAAGAAAGAAAAAAGATTTCTCGGGTGAGAAATCTTTTTTGGAGGTACCTGGCGGACTCGAACCGCCGTCCCCGGTTTTGCAGACCGATCCCTAACCGCTCGGGCAAGGTACCTTAAAACGCCTTTGTCGGAAAAGCGCTGCAAAGGTACGTCTAATTTTTTATTGCTGCAAGAGTTGGAGGAAAATTTTTCGGATGGACCGCACTGCGTGGTGTCGGGCTGATAAACGGACGCCTGCGGTGTATTGACATACAGGGTCATAAAGTTTTCCGTCAAAAAAGGATAAAAACTTAGGGCAAAAAATATCATCAATACATTAGCACTGACTATCAATAATTTGCTGGAACAAATATTATCAAATATGGTTCAAATATTCCACGGATGGTCGATAGAGATTATCCAATATTCCTCCATTAAAGCCCATTAAAGGACCATTATGTGATGTATGGATGGATTATGTATAAATGTATAAATGTATGGATGTATGATGTATAAATGTATGGATGTATAATGTATTATGTATGATGTATTACGTATAGGGGGTAAAAAAAGGAGTCCTGCTCACGCAGAACTCCTTTCACAAACACACAACATATAAAATATCGAGAACGATATTTTGTTTCTTATATTATCTCGGTTAGGCTCTAATCTACTCTATTGCCAAAAGCTTCGATATTTTGTTTCTTATTTTGGATTAGGCACTAATCGATGATTGTCAAAGTGACCTATATTTTCTTTTATTTAAATGCCACGGTTAGGCAGTGGCAGGTAGTTTGGGAGGACGAGCCATTATCGGGGTTTTGGGTTGGCGTTGGAGTTGGGGTCGTTTGGTCGTTGACGGTAGTGGGCAACATATACTTGCGTTCATACTCCACTGCTGCTAAGATAAACGCACCAAAGGGTTTGCCCTCCATGGAATCATCTATTTTATCCGTATCACTTCCTTCTAAGTAATATTTAGCACTACCATTTCGTTTATCATTCAATCCAGCCGATGCACAAGTAGGTACAAGATAATAATCGGTACTAAGGAAATTATTTATCAATCCTTGATAGGCTTTCTTGGCTAATTCTGTATAGTCAGTATCAAACAACCCGAGTCGCATTCCCTTAAGGTAAGCGGCCGTAAAGATTGCCGAAGCAGATGCTTCGAGGTAGTTCTTTGTACTACAACCACTTGGGGTAGAATCAACATTGTACGCCAACAACTGACACCAAACACCTGAGGTCGTTTGCTGACGAGCTGCGAGTCCCTCGGCTACTTTATTGAGATAGGAGTGCAGTGTGTCACGATAGGTACAAGAGGTTGGCATCAACTCTAATACATCGACCAATGCCAAAAAATACCAGCCTGCGGCTCTGCCCCAATACTCTTGTGAAACGCCATAGTGAGTTGAGGTATTGTCTTGGTCTGCCCAATTTGTATCCTCAGATGGCGTTGCCGAGAAAGCATGCCAGAGTAATTTTTTATCACTATCCCAGAGTTTTTTCCACGTCATGGTAAACTGTTTGGCAACAAGATTCCACGCATCGGTAGAGGACATATTATTGAAGGTATACCCATCGGCAAGCAATTGGGCTAATAGGGCAGGACCCATATACTGCCCATCGCACCACATTTCATTTGCGTAACCACTCTTATGCCACCATCCTCCGGTATAGTCCTCTGTACCTGAAAAGGATTGCGAAGTGGTAGATGAAATAGAATAACTATCATTATGTGCTTCTAAGCCTGCTAAGGCATACTCTTGAGCCTTTTTATAAGCAGCATTCTTTGTGGTATTCGCAAACTTAGCACCTGTTTTTGTCAGTTTATCTAAGCCAAAGTACATCTTGCAAGCATTCAAGTTATCCAAGCTGCCGCCCGTGCGTGAATCACCAGCATAGGAATCTCCATAAGCTTGTATACTATAGAACCACGGTTTAGCCCATGTGGAGTCTTGATAAAAGTCAACAGCCTCCAACACAGCCTTAGCGACTAAGCCAGGGACATAGTCGAATCCACGTTTTGATTCGCTTGGGTCTAATTGGTTTCCGTTTTGATCGTACTGAGCGAATCCCGCATCTTTACCATTTGCATTAAAGTGGTAGAGATTCGAATCGATCACAAGTTTGGAATAGCGGACAGTAGGGTCGAATGTGCAGTAAACAGGATCGGCTGCCTGCAGGGCAGACAGAGATATGCACATCATGGCAATAAATATATAACAGATCTTTTTCATAATTCAACTTTTCGGCAATCGTACCAAAGTCTCCTCGAGTTATTATTTCTCTATACTATTCCACTTCTATTCCACATCTAGTATTCCACTACATTTTTCTTACTAACGGGATGTTCTCTATTTTGCTCTATCTTTTTCATTCCCATATATACGCACATCATGAGCAGCAAAGGCAATAGGGCATCGTCTATGGGTGCACCGTTTGGATTATCAGGTTCATCCGGAGGGTTAAAACCACCACCCCTAGATGCAGCACTTACGCTAACGCTTCCTGTTCCACCCATCACAGCAATACCGCTGCGGTTGAGTCCCGATACTTGTGCGGATAGTGCGCTCATGCTACTACCCATACCTCCTGCGGAGCGAGCGCCTGTACGAAGTGATTCGGGCGTGAACACTTTTCCGGCAGTGCTACCTGAAGTAGCAGTATTCGTACTTACACCCGTACAGTATGAAGCCTTGGCGTCACCAAAAGAGACTAAGGCACTGGCATCGCCGGTATACTGGAGTGATAGGTTACTTTGTATGACTGATACTCCGGCTTCGGGTACGGCTACGGTGGTAGGTGTGATGGTTGCCGTAGATGCCGAGGCAGGTAAAGCAACCATTGTGAGTGCTGCAAGACTGATTGCGATATGCTGTGTTAATGTGCTTTTCATTGTTGTATTCCCCTTCTTCATTATCTTACAATCTTCACTACTTTCTGAGAATGTTCGCCTTGTGCATGCACCATATAAACGCCTTGTGCAGCCGGCATCTCGAGTTGTATCATTGTGTCGGCAGTTTGCATATATCCGCAGAGACGACCCGCAGCATCGTAGATAGCGATATGCATCTGTTCGCCGGCAGGGTTACTGATGAGGTAGTTCTCTCCGTCGCTTACTATCTCGGTAAGGTCGGTTGTTATCTGCGTATCGAGCGGTTGGTCGGAGATGACGAATCGGTTCAAGATGTCGGTCTCGGCGGTGCGGAACGAGTAGTATGCATCGTTGTCTATAAGCGTCGACTGGCGTTGTTGCATATCGTTGAGATAGAGGACTGGATAGTTGCCCTCGCCACCGGTGAAGGTGAAGGTGAGCAGATAATCGTCGTCGGCATCGGTGATAGTACCGAGGGTAGTACCTGCAAGTTGCGGTTGCGCAGAAACCTCCATCTCACCCGACTCGGTAAGAGCATAGATACCTACGGCACGGTCGTCGCCACCCATATAGTAGCCATCCCAACCGGCATCGTAGCCAGCGTGGAAGGACTCGCCTTGGAGCAGGTAGAGGTCGGCACGCTTTGTGTTGCTTTCCATCTGCAGACGCAGCATGATAGGTTCAATAGTTGGCGTTGGTTCTTCTTCTATCTCGTCTTCATCGTAGTACTCTTCTTCGTCTTCGTATTCGTTAGCCACCACACGTTTTGGTGCGTATAACTTTTGATTAAAGTCGGAATTATAGGACGATGCACGTACCAACTTTTCGTAGTCGAGAGTGAAAGAAGCAGAGGTCTGGGTAGCATTTTCATCGAAGTTCACCTCGAAGGCTTGCATAGCAGGGATGACTTTTGGTCCGGCATAACCGGTTTGTGCGGCAAGACGGATAGGTATTGCCATCCACTGACCGGCGGTCTTATTGTCATAAGAGCCAACAAACGCACCTGTCTCAGGGTCACGACCGGTGTTATAGAGATAGATAGTACGTTCGAGTCCTTCACCAAAGTCGGCAGAGTCGAGTTTAGCGATCTGCAGCGGTGCGGTCCATGAGTTACCTATCAAGTTCATACCTTGTCCTTGACTTCCGGAAGTATTGGTTAGCGTAAAGGTATGCGGTGTTGCCAGCATCAGGTTACCGGAGAGAGTGAATGTCTCACCTTTCTCCTGTGAGAGTCCTATACCGCCCCAAGCAGGGAGGGTAGTGCCATCGCCGTAGCGTGTCCAACAAGCAGTGACAGACTCGTCCCAAAGATAGGTGTAAGCCCCAAAGAAATTCGCTGGGACAGGAGCTGACTCGACAGGAATAGCGACATACGCCCAATAGCGTGTTGGGTTACCCGCGGTCGTCAAGTTGGTAGCATCGTAGTGAGCAGGTGAGTACATCTGGACGGTGGCTGCGAGTTGGTCTTCGTTCGCATGGATAAGGAGTCCGGTATGTGAATCATCGGCTTTGACGGTGATGCGTGTTGGGTCGGTGATAGGTGTAGCGGAGATAGGATGTCCAGTCTCGTAGGAAGCGAACTTACCTACGGAGGCGAGTCCGGCATCGGGTTCGATAGTAATGGTATAGTTCTTATTGAGTCGCACATTGGCTACCTCATATACTTTTCCGCTGACGGTGCAGTTGGCTTCGATGCGGACATTGTGTGCTTGGGTCGGGATGACGCCATCGGTCCAGTTGGCAGCCGTTCCCCACAGACCATCGCCAGAACCAGTACGATGTTCTGTTCCACCATTATCGAAGGTGAGAGCACAGTCGCTGACCTTATTCGGGTCGGTCTCGAGCAAGTACTCCAAGAGGAGGTCGATCATCTTGATACCTTTGTCATTGATGCACTTGGTTGAACCACGGTTGACAGAGAGCATCACGAACCGGGCTTCTACCACATTCTGTCGTTCACAGCAAGCAATAAGTGTTTGTTTGGTCTTAGAATCGTAGATAGTAGCAATGTTCATGAAGTCGTTGGCAGCGGCAGCCTCGAAGCCTTGTAGACCTTTGTAGCTACCTTCTGTTCCTTTCTCGCGTGCGACGCTATCCAAGATTGTGATGGTTCGGTCGGTCTCGTTATCCCAAGTAGCCCCAGTGAACATCTCGTGTGAGAAGCACAACACGGTAAGAGTCTTTTGTGCCTCTGCCGAGGATTTGTCGACGTTGGTACCTGGCACGATAGGGTTCGAGGTAAAGCCTTTAGCTTTCCATGCGTCCAGTTTTGCCATGTGCGCCTTGAGTGACAGAACAGGTTTTCTATCGACTAAGTCGGCGAGCGCATCGACATACGATTTTGTTTTATTGTCGTTGGCGTTCGGGTAGTCGGTCAAGAGCAGGAGGTCGTAAGCGGCATAGTTCTCGTAGTTGTAGGCTGCGTAAGCGTTGAGAGGTGTTACATCGTACAAGTCTTGCAAACCTGTATAGAGTTTATCGGAGAGGTTGCCGCTGTTGACAGCGAAGATACTACCTTTAACAGTACCTGTGACGATATAACCTAGTGAGCGTCGGTGGGTGATGACGATTGGGATGGAGTCGAATATCTTTGTATCGACCACATTGCATCCGTTGACTGGTGCAGCCCACACGAAGATACTATCACCGATGGCGAGGTTATTGGCTTTGCACCATGCCTGCAGCAATGGGTAGTTAGCACCGAGTGCGATGTACCCTGTGGCAGTGTTGATGGAGTCTTCACGCAGCCAGTCGACAGCAACGGAGGTAGCTACGGTGGTTGTACCACGGCGGACGGTCACACGGGTGTCGTACTGTTTACCATCGGAGGTTGTACCTTTCGATGTGATATCGAAGAGAGGATAGATGGTTGCGGCGTTGTAGGAGATAGTGTCGTGTACATAGCGTTTATCGACTACTTTCTCAAGGGCAGGTGTATTCTGGCTCTCTACTACGGCGGTGTTGCTCGACTGCACCTCACAGTTGACGGTGAGGGTAGCATAGTATGTACCGACCATCGTAGCGGTGTAGGTATAACCATTCGCTCCATCAATAGGGTTATCGTTTCTATACCATTGAACAGTACCGGCAGAGACAGCGGTAGTGCCATCAGAAGCAACGAGTTTAAGTTCTATGGTCTCGTCGCAGGCGCCTGAGGTAGTGGAGGTGGTTGTGATCATTGGGATGTCGTCGGCGCAAGTGGTACATTGCGAGATCTCGACGGAGACAAAGTATGTTTCGGAACTTCCTCGATAGATCTTTACTATTCCCGACTCAATTGCTTTCGAGGTTAAGGTAGCAGACAATGTTATTGTCCCTGCTGCGGTAGTAGTTGTTGTATACGATGTTTCACCCAATTTGAAGCCTATTGTTTTCTTACCACTAGCATACATAGTCACTTTGACTTCATCACCAATTTGGAAAGCAAATCCTGCCTTTGGGGTTAATTGAATATACGCATCATCACTACTTAATCTTATAGATAAGGGAGACTCTGATCCATCTTTTGAACTAGATAAAGAAACATCGCCCACAGAAGGCGTCATAGTAGATTTGCTACTTGCAGCGGCTGCGGCGATGACGGTGCAAGCGTGGAGTTGCCACTGGGCATAGAGGGTGGTATCGGATTCGGGTGTGAACTTATCGCCGGCGTCGCCCACAAGTTCGCCCTCGGTAGCGGCGGAGTACCAGCCGTTGAAGGTATAGCCGTCACGGGTGATTGTAGGTAATGTCAATTCCGTACCCGAATAGGTTGTCTTAGTTGTTGTGCCTGTACCATCATTATTATTATAGGTGACGGTGTAGACATTGGAGGAAGCGCATAACTTAATTGATAAATCTACAATTCCCCAACTGCCTCCAAATCCGCATATATAATATGTACCGGCACTCAATTCGCCATTATACGCCAAAAGTGTTTTACTACCGCCACTTGAAGGAAACGAAGCCAAAGTGTCAATTACCGCTTCATCAGTGGCAGAGGTTACAATCACTGATGCCAAAACAATTTTTCTGCTATTACCATTTGCAGCAAATACGGCATCAAGAGTTGCAGTATAACCTGTTGGAACTGTAAAAGAGATGTAAGACTTATTTTTGGATGTGGTGCTTAGAGATTCAAATTTAGAATAAGTTTTGGAATTAATATTATTTGTACGAGAAGTACCTACATCACTAATGCTACCTCCATTTGCTTTTATTGTAGTGGTAAATGTTCCACTTGTCATCACTGAATCTTTGATAATGGCAGCATTTGCATTTGTACCATCAAATATTACAAATGTCTCGCAGCCGGTGGTTGGGGTTTGCTGAGCTTCCCAATGGGCGTAGAGGGTGATATTGGCGGTTGGTTTTGTGAAGGAGTAGGATTCATTGGCGTTACCGATGAGCTTGCCGTCGGTAGCAGCATCGTACCATCCTTTGAAGGTATAGCCTGCAGGAGCAGTAGGTGCGGCAGCGAGGGTAAGGGTTTGAGTTGCCTCGGAGGAGACATAGTCGCTATAGGTGTCGGCAGGTGCGCCCGAGACGCCGAATGGGTAGTTGGCGTTGTAGACCACTGCATAATAAGGTACGAAGTGGCAAACGAAGTTTTTCGTGTTATTGTCATTGCACGAGTTATCCCACATACGGAACACGCCATGTTGCCCAGCGCTGTAGGTGTTTACATTATTACCCCAAGTACCATTGGCATAGGTACCCATAGAGGACAGCACTGAGGTCTCACTATTGCCGCAGTAGGTATATTTACCATCAGAGGTGAGCAGACCTACATAATACTTATAGGTATCAGCCAACATCTCGTCGGTGAGTGTGATTTCGGCAGTAGTCCATGTATTGTTTTCGTCTTTGGAGAAAGCGAGACCATCGCCCCATGTGCTGCCGTCTACGCCGTGCATGAGTCCGTAGCCGTTTGGTATAAAACCGATATAGAGGTTATCAGCGGTTGAGTTATCATAGATACGCAGTGTACCGATGGCTTTGTGTCCGTTGGAAGAGTTCTGTTCCCAACCGACTACTTGGTTTGTACAACTGCTACCTTGCAGCGGTGCAAGAGGCATATCATATAGATAGCAGTCGGCGGACTTGGCATTGTTTGAGCCGAGACCGCTATCTTTCCATTCGCCTTTGCCTACATAGGAGGCTTGGTTGGTGGAGACATCAGGGAATATGAAGTCGGTTATCTGCCACTCGTTGGTTGAACCTACTTGAACAAAATTGAGTGTTTGGTAACCACTCCCTCCTTTCTCGCCATAGTGGAAGGTGTATGAAGGGTCGGTTGCATTAATCTCATCAACACAGAGACCTTTGATACGGAACTCATTTTTAGTACCACCTTTGAATTTGAACTTCACATACGAGCCAGCAGGGATGTTCACTCCACTGATACCAAACACTCCGTCCGATTTGCTTTTATAAGTAGTCGCATTAAAAACTGTCAATGGGGTATAAGGGCCATCGTAAGAAGTTGCAGTATAGACAGAGTCAATACTAACATCATAATCTTGCTGTCCATTAAAGCGGATACCTGTTACAGCTTTATTCTTCAGTTGCACAATAGGAGAAGATGTATAATAGTAAGTATTGCTACCACCATTTTTACCATTATACAGCATTTGGTTACCAAGATCATAACTGGTAGCGCTTGAAGTAATAGTTAAGGTATTGCATGCTTCCGTTGTGGCAGAAGTGGTTATCCATTTTGCGTAGAGGGTGATATTGGCGGTTGGGGTGTAATAATCGCCGGCGTTACCTATTTTTTTGTTATCAGCATCGTACCAACCTTGGAAGGTATAGCCGGTGTAGGTAGGGGTTGGTAGGGTGAGGGCGGTGCCACCATCAGTGTAGGTGGCAGAGGTAGGATCACAATTACCGCCGTTGGCGTTGTAGGTGACGGTGTAGGTGGTGACTGGCGTTGCCGAAGAGTTTTCTACGCAGAGACCGCTGATGCGGAACTCGCCACTGAAGTAGAACTTCACAAACTTACCAGCGGGTATGTTTACACCGCTTATGCCCAACTCTCCGCAATCGGATGCTGTATAGTCAATTGTCGTGTAACCCGTTAACTCAGTATAAGTGCCATCTAGTGCATCGGAAATCTCCACATTAGAAACAGATCTATTGCCTGTATGTTTTCCCTGAAAACGAATAGCGCTCAAAGCAGAACCAGTGCTCTTTATTTGCACGATAACCGTGTCTGCATAGTAGCAATACTTGGCAGGGGAACAAAAATCAGACGTACTTGTCGAATATTTTGAATCTTTATTCTTTATATACAGCACTTGTTTGCCAAAGTCGTAACCCTTAGTAACAGAAAGAGTAGTTTCATTTACTATATAGTTGCACTCCTCCGTGGGTATGAGTTCCCAATGGGCGTAGAGGGTGATGTTGGCGGTTGGGGTGTATGGATCAGATACCTGAGTACCGCTTGTAGCATCGGTAAACCAACCGGTGAAGGTGTAGCCATCACGGGTTGGTGTAGGCAGAGTCAAGGCTGTTCCGGTATAGGTTTGCGAAGTTGTAGTGCATGTGCCCTCGTTGGCGTTGTAGGTGACGGTGTAGGTGGTGACGGTTATGGCTTCCCATTCAGCATAGAGGACGAAGTTGATAAAGTTTGTACCTGTAGAAGTGACGACCGCACCGGTTGTACTCGTTTGGCGCCATGCTTTGAAGGTGTAGCCCTCTTTGGTGGGTGTTGTTGAGAATTTGACGTCTGTACCGTAGGTATACTTATCGGGAGTGAGACCGGTTATTTTGGTGTCACCATCATAGTATGTGATAGCAAACTCTTCAGCAGTCCATTGTGCATAGAGGGTGGTATTTTCGGTAAGTGTGATGTCTGCACCTGCGGCATAGGATGTACCGCTGCCGTTGGCTTTGGTGTTCCATTCTTTGAATGTGTAGATGGCGTAGTTAGTGCTTTCTTTTTCGTAACAGGTAGGAGTAGTGGTGCTAACGGTTGTCACGCGTACATCGCTGGCGTTGGTTGGCATCGAGGCTACGGTGTAAGGTATCTTGCTTTCTTCGAGCGACCATGGGTTGGGGGTATTGGCATCGTAGGAGAGGGTGTATTTGTTCTCGGTCCAATGGGCGTAGAGGGTAGTGTCTTTAGTAAGTGTGCCACCTACTGTTACTTTAGTGGTGAAGTTTGCATCGGTGTACCAGCCTTCTAAGGTGTAGCCTGTTTTTGTGGTAGTAGGGAGTGGGTCGGGGAGTTTGGTTTGACCCGTGGCTTGGTCTACGGATGTACCGCCGTTGGTTTGGTAGGTGATGGTGTAAGAGGAAGTAGTGCCACCTTCAATAATACGTACACTCTCATAAAGATATAATTTACCTGCTCCTGTACCACTGCTATTATACAATAATTTAACCACTTTTTCTCCTTCAACTGGTATTGAGTAAACATAACGACCTTTAGTGTTATCAGACTGAGTAGGCGTTATACTTATTTTTGTACCTGTTTTATAGGTAGAAGGACTATAGTTTGTGCCATAGTCACAAGTATCATATACGACTGATAGATTAGAGCCGGACGTACTATTACAGTCCACAATAACTTCGATAGTACAATTATTCTGCACATGAACAGCTAATGCATGACATTGTATTAGCAAACCGGACATAGAGTAACTACCCCATTTATTACCTGCCGTTACCTCACTTACATAAGCAGGATAGGATAGATTATCAGCTGTGAATCGGTCACCACCTTTACTACATTTGCCTGTACTATTAGAGTATATTTTGATACCATTATACCAATAGGTAGTACTAGAACTTATCGTACCTACATTTTCAAAAGTAATAGTACCTGTAGCATAAGAATTGTCAGAAGTAGTACTAGCGGCAGCCACAGCCTTATTCAACCCTACGCATAATAATAAAATGAATAAAGAAGTAATTTTCAGCAATGAGGGCAGATTAGTAAGCCCTTTGAGAAAAGAGAACATATTCTTCATGATACCAGTTGTATGTTTAGTGTTTGTTATTCTTGTTAACTATATCATTTTTAGTGCGTTAGGGTATGCTTGTTTTGGATACCTTGGGCGCAATTTTCACGATGCAAAGATAGGGTTGAATAGTGGGTTGTATGTACAGATATTGGCGGAAAATGTGTAAGAATTACAATGCGGGGGGGGTTAGTTTGGCGCTGCGGGGGGGTATCTCCTTGCCGCAAGCGACAGAGAAATGAAAAGAAAGAGAAAGAGAATTAACAATTAACAGGCAGAGCGGATACAATCGAGCCTTGCGGCTCGGACGACACGGGGGCGTGTCGTCTCCACAATCATAGTATCTATACCGCGGGCGAGGGCGCCCGCGTCCCCAGCAGAGTATTGTCAAACGGGTCTAGCGACCCGAACGACACGAGGGCTCGACACGGTATTCTTGTTCAGTCCACTGGACTTCACTCG
>CAVJQD010000060.1:0-12938 GCA_963651555.1 uncultured Clostridium sp.
TTTATTTAGTAGATGGTTGGCTTGAACGAAGGAGCTTCGGGTTCCCTTCAAATCTACGATTTTAAGGGTGACAGCGTGCGAGCACTGTGACTGAGTGAAAGTCAAGCAGATACAAATAAAAACCGCAAAGCACTCAAAAAGGGGAGAAACATCCCAATGAGTAACAAAATAACGAAACGTGGAATTTTTAGAACATCCCTTATACATTCATACATTTACACATGAATATCCGTGTCCATACGACGTAGTCGTCCGTTTATGACTTTTTGATGCGGTCGCCATGCTCTTCACTTGCATTCTTTTGCATATACTCCACTATCTGTTTTGCGGCGGTGGAGGCGGCGGGGGTGGTGCCGAGCATCATTCGGATCTGTTCATACTCGTGCAACATATTCTCCCGATAAGGTGCATCGGATAGGAGTCGGTGCGTCTCGTGCGACACATTGGTTGTTGTGAAGAGCGGACCGATGCACTCTTTGATGACTTCCTGGTTGCCTAAGATATTCACCAAGGTAAAGAACGGGATAGAGAACACCAGTCGGCGTATCTTCCACAAGAAGTGTCCACAAGCGATATGGTATACCGCCACTTGTGGGCAGCCGAGCAGTGCCGCTTCCAATGTGGCGGTACCAGAATTGACGATAGCCACCGATGCACGGCTGAGCAGCGAATAGGTCTCACCAAACACCAGTTCCTCGCCTTGCACAAACCGATCGTAAAATGAGGGTTCAATGCCAGGTGCGCCTGCCACTACGATCCGATAGCCCGGCTCTTGCCGTGCGGCGTCCAACATCGTGGGGAGGCACTTGGCTATCTCTTGTCGTCGAGACCCAGGCAAGACGGCAATGACCTTCTCTCGTTCGGCTGTTTGCAGATGGTCTGCACGATATGCGCGCACGCTATCCATCGTGGGGTTACCCACATACTGAGCCTGATACCCATATCCTGCATAGAAAGCCGGTTCAAACGGGAAAATGCCCAGCACGAGGTCAGATAGCCGCGCTATCTTATGCACGCGCCAACGTTTCCATGCCCAGATCTTAGGGGGAATATAATAGAAGATTCTTGTCTGGGGCAGGTGTTTCTTGCAGTACGCTGCGATGCGCAGATTGAAAGAGGGGTAGTCGATCAGTATCAAAGCATCAGGTTGTTGCTCCATCAGTGCAGCCTCAGCCAGCCGGAAGTTCTCGTTCACCTTACCGAGGTTACGCAGCACGGCGCTGATACCCATGAAGGCCATGTTACGGTAGTCTTGCACCATCTGGCAACCCATTGCGCGCATCTTATCTCCACCCAAACCCACAAAGAGAGCCGACGAGTCGAAGTGTTGCAACTGCCTCATCAATCCTGCGCCGTGCAGATCGCCGGATGCCTCACCTGCTATGACGAAATACTTCATTGGGGTTCTACATCGATACGGCGATACTCGCCAAGATATATGGCATGGCACCGAGCAACACGCCTTTCGACAGTTTCCACGTATCGGTCAGATAAAAGAGGAAAAGCAGCGCCAAGTCTGGGAAGACGCTGACCAGCAACAGTTTGTTCAGTACCGACCCTGCTTGAAACTGGAAGGTCTGCAAGGCATACCATAGGTTCATCTGGTCTATATAGATATAGCCAAAGACGGCAGGAAACAAGAGTCCGATGACTATTCCAATCCAATATTTGTCAAATCGCTCCATCTGCTATCGGTCATGTCAATAGTGGTTGGCGTAATCGATATATACCCGTGAGCCAATGCCCATTCGTCGGTATCCTCACTCTCAGGCTCAGCGTTAACGAACTCACCCACCAACCAATAGAACGGTTCGCCACTCGGGTCGATATACTCTTTTATCTCCTTGTCCCAATAGCCGTTGCACTGGCGTGTGACCTTTGTTCCAACGATCTTGCCCTTAGGTGCATTCACATTATAGCAGAACCCATACGGGAAAGGTTGCTCCATCAACCGGCGCGTCAAGGGTACGATATAGCGTTCCATCTCCGAGAAGTCGGCATCAGCCTCGTGAACACAAAGCGAGAACCCTATTGCCGGTATGCTATGTTCGGCTGCCACAAAGATGGCACCCATCGTTCCGGAATAGACCACATTGATTGATGCGTTCGACCCATGATTGATGCCTGACACTACGAGGTCGATCGCCCGATCCTTAAACAAGATATTGAGTGCCAGTTTCACGCAGTCAGCCGGATTACCGTTTGAGGTATAGGCATCGACACCCTCGAGGAGGTCTACCCGCCTTAGACGCATGGGTTTCATGACGCTTATCGCACTCGACTGCCCACTTCGTGCTCCATCGGGCGCCACCACAGTCACATGGCCCAACGCCTGCATCTGCTGCGCCAAGACACGCAGTCCTTTCGACTCTATACCGTCATCGTTGGTTATCAGTATCTCCATCATAACGAGTGCACATTATCAATGATCTTCTGCGCCAACGCATTGGCTTCTGCCTCGGTGGCTGCCTCCGAATAGACACGGATGATAGGTTCGGTGTTCGACTTGCGCAAGTGAACCCATCCCTCTGCAAAATCGATCTTCACACCATCTTTATCGTTCAGTCGCTCGTTCTTATATAGTTCCTTCACCTTCTCAAGCAGTGCATCGACATTGATCTCAGGGGTTAAGTCGATACGGTTCTTCGAGATGAAATACAACGGGAACTCTTTCTTCAGTTCCGATACTTTAATCTTCTTGTGTGCCAAGTTACTCAAAAACAGGGCGATACCTACCAAGGCGTCTCTGCCATAGTGACTGGCAGGATAGATCACGCCGCCATTGCCTTCGCCACCTATCACGGCACCACTACGTTTCATCTCTGCTACCACATTGACCTCGCCCACGGCGCTCGCCGAATAAGAGCCGCCATAGCGTTTGGTCACATCGCTCAAGGCGCGTGTACTACTCATGTTACTTACCGTATTACCAGGCGTGTGTTGCAGCACATAGTCGGCCACCGATACCAAGGTATATTCTTCGCCGAACATATCACCGTTCTCGCAGATGATAGCCAGACGGTCGACATCAGGATCCACCACGAAACCGACATCCACTTTATTATTGCGTATCAAGTCAGATATCTGGGTCAAGTGTTGTGGCAGGGGTTCTGGGTTATGCGGAAACTTACCATTCGGTGTGCAATTCAATTCGATGATGTTCTTCACGCCCAACGCACGCAAGATGGCAGGAATAGCGATACCGCCCACCGAGTTAACGCAGTCGATCGCCACCGTGAAATTAGCATTCTCAATACTCTCTTTGTCCACCAACTGCAATCCCAACACATTATCTATATGATAAGGCAGATAGTCCTTGTGCGTTACATGTCCCAAGTCGTCGACCTCAGCAAAGACGAACGACTCGTCCTCGGCAATACGCAGCACTTCTTTTCCTTCGCTGTCGTTCAAGAACTCGCCATGCTCATTGAGCAACTTCAATGCGTTCCATTGTTTGGGGTTATGCGAAGCCGTTAGGATGATTCCGCCTGCGGCTTTCTCGCCTACCACCGCCAACTCGGTTGTCGGAGTAGTAGCCAGTCCGATATTGACGACATCATATCCCATACCGAGCAGCGTACCCGTCACGAGGGTATCCACCATCTCACCCGACAGACGAGCATCCCTGCCCACCACGATCTTCTTATTTTCAGGAAGGTTGTGTGCACGCTGCGTAGCATAAGCAGCCGTGAAACGCACTATATCTACTGGGTTAAGGCCTTCGCCTACAAGACCTCCTATCGTTCCTCTAATTCCGGAAATAGATTTTACAAGCGACATATCAATAGTACTTTTTAGAATTTGCGTATCTGTATCTTCATATCATAGCCGTAAGGCGTCACGTCGGAGATAGCGTCGCTCGAGCCCAACTTACTCGGGCATATCAACTTACCCTCGGCAGCGTTATATTTAAGATAGGGCAAAGCCAACAGCCACCCCGACAGCACACTCGACGAGGATACGCCATACTGAAACTGAATCGGGTCGGCGGCATCGTTTGTGGTCCAACAGTCTTTCACCACTTGCGAGTACTCGTCTAAGGTATACTGGCGATAGCGCAGCAGCACTATATCTTTATACACCAACGAGTCTTGGTCGGTGTCTCCCGCCTTGCTCAAGTGAAAATAACAGTAATCGCCCACCTGCAAGTAGTCTTTCTCGCCCCAGTTACCGTCCTCGGGTGCTTCGTAGATGATGTTAATCTCATTGCGTGCAATATAATCATCTATGGTCTTCTTCTCTGCCTTCAAGTCTTTTGCGTAGGTCTGACTACCCGTGCAACTCTGCATACACAGTACGGCAGCAAAACCCAACAACGCAATACTTATGAACTTACTTTTCATATTCCTAATCTATTGTTCGAGTTTCTAAATCAATCTTCACATTCATATAAGGTGGTACCTCATTGCTTCCCGACACGCCATACGCCAGATACCATGGCGATAGGATACGGCACGCCTCATCTCGGCGCATCTCCAGCACCATTGTCTCAATAGCCTGCAGCGTCTCACCTTTGCCGAGCTCGATCACCTCCTCGCTGTCGACCAGCAACTGCCCATCTAAGGTATACACCTGTGCATGGAGCAGCACCTGTTCGTCGCGCTTCCATCGAGGTTCATCGGTGCGTTGCAAGTATTTGTACCACACATTCCACTCGCTCAGTACATAGCCCGAGTCGACATGATTGACATACTGCGCCAACTCTCGGTCGGCCTCCACAGCCAGTCGTTGATTCATGAGCAGCAACGCCATCTCCGACGAGTCTTTCTCTGTACGGTGACTCGGTGCTTGCGGCTTAGTACGTTGGCAACCTACTATACATAGCAAACAACTTGCCAATAGGACTATTGCTAACCGTTTCATCTTAATTACATTCTTTTTTCTTATACTCGCTCGGCGTCATGCCATACACGGCCTTGAAGCACTTCGAGAAATAACGACTGTCGTTCATGCCCACCATGTAGGTTATCTCCGTGATGTTGTAAGTACCCGCCTTGAGCAACTGCGCAGCACGCTTGATACGGACCTCACGGATAAACTCGACCGGCGACAAGCCCGTTAGGCTCTTCAGTTTATTGAAGAACACTGTTCTACCCAATGCCATCTCGTTCACCATATCCTCCACTACCAAGTCGTTGTTCTCCATGTTACGCTCCATGAAGTCCATCAACTTAGCAATGAACACATCGTTCGGCGACTGCTTCTTCACCTCCTTAGGCTCCAGACTCAATAAGGTCTTGCGGTAGTTCTCTTGCAGCAGGGCACGCTGATGAAGCAGGTTCTGCACGCGCGCCCTGAGATACTCCGACGAGAACGGCTTCGTGATATAATCATCGGCTCCACTGTGCATCGCATCCAAGCGACTCTCGATGTTCGACTTCGCCGTGAGTAAGATGACTGGGATATGATTGATGTTCAAGTCTTTCTTGAGGTTGTCGGTCATCTCCAATCCGTCCATGTTAGGCATCATCAAGTCTGAGATGATGATATCGGGCACAATCTCTTTGGCAATCTCCAGACCTTCCTTACCGTCGTGCGCCAACTTCACTTGGAACTCGCTCTTGAACATATTAGCCAAGAACTCGCGCATGTCGTCGTTATCCTCCACCACAAGCAACGTCTGGCCCTTCTGAGCGTTCTGTTCGCTCTTGTCTAAGATACGCATAGGCTCTTCCTTCAGTGGCACAACCTGCGACATCGACACGAAATCGACATCACTACCGAAATGGGTCTTACCCAAACGGAACATGATAGTGAAGGTCGTACCCTTGTTCACCTCACTGGTCACCTCGATATATCCCTTATGCAGGTCAACCAGTTCCTTCACTAAGTTCAGTCCGATACCTGTACTCGATACATTCGAGTAGTTCTTTATCTCGTTCTGCGAGGTGAATCGCTCAAAGAGCACCGACCGTTTCTCCAACGGAATACCCACGCCCTCATCGCTCACTTGCACGATGGCAAAGTTCGGTTTCTGCGATATCGTCACCTTGATGCGTTTCCCTGCCGGCGTAAACTTAAACGCGTTCGACAAGATGTTATACAAGATGATATCCACCTTCTCTCTATCCACCCACACTTTCAATTCGGTTGTCTGGTTCTCTATCTCGAAGTTGATATGCTTGTCGTAGGCATCTTTCGAGAAGTTAGCACAGGTCTTCTCTGTCAGCGCAGCAAGATCGGTCTCCTGCACCTTAAGGCGCATCTTCTTGTTCTGTATCTTGCGGAAGTCAAGTATCTCATTGATCAGTCGCAGCATCCTGTTGCAGTTGTTCTGCACTATCTCCAGTTGGTCACGAACACTCTGCGATATCTTCTCGGTCTTCAAGATGTTCTCCACAGGTCCCGATATCAGCGTCAACGGCGTACGCAACTCGTGCGATATGTTCGTAAAGAAGCGTAACTTGATGTCCGTCACGGTCTGCTCCAACTGTACCTTATGGCGCAGGTCGCTGTACGTCAAGAACAACCTAAAGGCAATAAACAGCACGGCTAATATCAGCAGCACATATAACGCTATGGCCCAACCGGTCTGCCAAAAGGTCGGACGAACCTGTATCGTCAATGTATGCATGTTATCGGTCCATATACCCTCCGAGTTGGTGCTCTTAACGCAGAACCGATACACGCCTGGGCGAAGGTTCGTATAAGTCACCTTACGGGTATCCACATAGTTCCAATCCTCGTCGAACCCTTGCAGCATATACGCATAGCGTATCTTTTCGCCATTCTCGAAGTCCAATGCGGCATACTCAATACTGAACACGTTCTGACTTGGCTGAAGCACAATCTTATCCGTGTAAGAGATACTCTCATCCAGCGGCGAGTCCTCGCCACCTATCGCCACTTCTTTGTTGAACAGTTCAAACCGAGTCAACATCAACGGCGGCACCTCGCCAGAATGCAAGATGAGTTGCGGCATGAAGGTGCAGTAACCATTGTTATAGCCCATCACCATCTTACCCGTCTGCATCTGAAGAACTGCCCCCTCACTGAAGTAACCATATAACACTCTGTTCAGCGGGTCGAAATACTGCGAAGTATTCTCTTTCGGGTTATATCGCATCACCGTACGCTCCGACACCAACCATAACTGGCCATAACTATCCTCCAAGATATTGAGGATGATATCATTAGCCAGTCCTTCTTTGCTTGTATATGCCTGCAGGGTCACCGCCTGCGTCGTGCTGTCCTTCACAATCTTATTCAGTCCGGCACCATAACTGCCGCACCACAACCGTCCCTCTTTGTCTTTATGTAGGCAGGTGATATCATAATAAGGTATAAACTCGCACGACAGTTGTGCTATCCGCACGCGCAGCAGACCACGCGTCGTGGCAGCCCAGAGCACACTGTCTCCGTCCAGCAACAAGTCGCGTACCTGACCCGCTCGGTTCATCGGATACTCCAACCACACATTGTCGCCATGGATAAACCGTCCATCACGCAAAATATTAACACCGCCACCATACGTGCCGAGATACAGCGTACCATCCTTCCCTTCTTCTATCGAATAGATATCTTGCGACGATAAACCCCACTGTGCACTATCCGTCTCATACGGACGAATACTCCAAGCCCCATTTGCACCACGGTGTCCAACGAGCAGACCTGCACCACGAGTACCAAACCATACATCGCCATGCGCATCTTCGTGCATACAATAAACCAACTCATTGATAGGCAGTATCCCACGCTTACGCAGGCTACTGTCATAAGCCTGCACACTCCCACTCTTATTCGCCATCAACACATCGCCATTGCGCAGTTGGCATATCGCCCTCACTTCGCTCGAGTACTGCTCCGGCATACGGATATCCACCACATGGAAAGGCGATGGCTTCATATTCACTTGGTCTACACCCTTATCGTAAGTACTGATCCACAATATACCCGAACGGTCGACATAAGCCGTGTGGATCATATTGGTCAACTCCTCGATAGGATACTCCAACTCATCCTTCTCACGGTTATACCTACCAAAACCGCCACCATTAGGGTTCACCCAAGTGTCCCCATTCATGTCCTCTACCATGATGAAGTTAGGCGCAAGCAGACCCTTATATCGCTCGTCCACATCAGGCGAGAGATGCTTCAACGACTTATCACTCACCCGATAACGGAAGATACCCTCCTCCGTGTTCTCTATCCACACCATGCCATGCGAGTCCATATCCACCGAGAGGAACTCGTCAGAGTGTATCGACGACATCGTAGTGCTCGAGTATTGCTGCAGTCGCCCCGACTTGGGCTGATAGACATAGAAACCGTCCGACGAAGTAGTGAACAAGATACTGCCGTCCTCCAACACCTGCAAGTCGGTGATAGAAGTGATCGTACCTGTCTCTATCCGCTCAAAACGCTCGTCCTCTATCAAGTAACGCCATACGCCTCCTTGGTCGGTGCCAAACAGAAGACTGCTCTTATCTACATAGCACGCCACGATCTGCTCCTTGTTTCCTTGCGGCGAGAAGGTCTTATCCGCCCCTTGTGCGTCCACACAATGCAGCGTACTGCCATCCGCAAACCACACATTCCCGTCCGTATCGGTCACAATAAAATCCGACAGACCGGTCAACGGGTAACGAGTCACCGTCGGTTCACCATGCTCAAGCGAATAGCATACCTTCACTATGTTCTCCAACCCCACAAACCATAACTCGCCTGCACGGGGCTCAGTATACAACGGATGCGCATGGTTATGCAGATGCTCTATCGGCTCGTCCAACGAATAGAAACGCTCCGTATGCTTATCAAAACGGTGCAGATTACCATCATACGTCTGTATCCATATCGACTGCAACGAGTCTTCGTAGATGAAATGAATACGGTTGTTCTGCATCTTCTGACCCGACTGAGGCGTCGACTTATAAGTCGTGAACGTGTACCCATCGAATCGGTTCAGACCGTCCCATGTACCAAACCACATATAGCCATCATGATCCTGCAAGATAGCCATCACCGTGTTCTGACTCAGCCCATCCTCCACCGAGTAATGCCAGATGCTATACAAGTACTGCCCATCGCCCTTCTCGTCTGCATGCACCCACGAACCAAACAGCAGACCAAGGCATAGCAATCCTATTCCCCACGCTTTTCTCATATCGTCTATTGTTTATCCAAACCTAATAAGTACTGACCATAACGAGTCTTGCCCAACTCTGCACCCAACCGGTGAAGCGTCTCGGTGTCAATCCAACCGTTGCGCCAAGCAATCTCCTCAATGCAACTCACATAGAAGCCTTGCCTGTTCTGTATCGTCGCTATGAAATTACTTGCATCCAGCAGACTGTCACAATTGCCCGTATCCAGCCAAGCGAACCCTCTGCCAAACAACTCCACATGCAGTTCGCCCTCTTCCAAATACACTTTATTGAGGTCCGTGATCTCATACTCACCTCTTGCCGATGGCTTCAGCCGAGCCGCCTTCTCACACACACTCTCATCATAGAAATACAATCCTGGCACCGCAAAATGACTCTTAGGCTCTGCAGGCTTCTCCTCCAACGACAACACCTTTCCCGCACCATCAAACTCCACAACACCATAAGCACGAGGGTCCTTCACATAATAACCAAACACGCACGCACCCTTCTCTATCGACGCTGCCTTGCGCAACATCTTACTGAACCCTTGCCCATAAAAGAGGTTATCGCCCAATATCAAACAACCCTTTTCCCCGTTCAAAAACTCACGCCCTAACACAAACGCCTGCGCCAATCCGTTCGGCACCTCCTGCACCTTATACTCCAATCGCATACCCAAACGACTGCCATCGCCCAACAACTCACGAAACATCGGCAAGTCACGAGGCGTCGAGATAACCAACACCTCCCTGATCCCCGCCAACATCAACGTCGACAACGGATAGTAAATCATAGGCTTGTCATACACCGGCATGATCTGCTTACTGATGGCTTTCGATAGAGGATACAAACGTGTCGCACTTCCCCCTGCTAAGATAATTCCCTTCATAACGTTCTATTATATAATGAATAACGCAATAATTTTCAATCAATCCATAATCCACCAACTACCATCCCACAACCCATATATAATCCCTCCCCAACTACCATCCCGCCAATCCCCAACGAATCTCCTGCCCTTTCCAAACTAACACCCTGCCCTTTCCAAACTAACATTCCACCTATTCCAAACTAATCTCCCGTCTTCATCTCGCCACTAACCTACTGTCCCCCAGTCCCTTAACACGCATCTCCCTACTCCCGCCAACCCTTCACCCCTACTTTCTCAAGAGCACAACACGCCACAATACGCACTGCAAAGATACAACAATTTATTATCTTGCACAAATCCAAGATAAATTTCCCATGCCAACCACCTCAATTTCCCATGCCAACCGCCTCAATTTCCCATACCAACCGCCACAAAAACACTATGACCATAGCGACAATACACCCCCATTATCGTTCTCACAAAAAGACCCCCTCGATCCAACTACGCATGTTAATTGTCCCACCCCCCTCAGAATCCCCTACCCGAGAGCCGACAACATGCTGCACGAGTCGTGACAAGTCTGGGTGATTCTTGGGTGATTCTTGGGTGATTCTTGGGTGATTCAGCATACCGGCACTATACCACGTAATACCCTCACCCACCCCTCACCCAACCAAATTTGCGTACTCCAAAATAATTCCCTACCTTTGCACGCATTATAAATCACGTCAATCATGGAGACAACAAAGAGAATCACCATCATCGATTTTGTGGAGCGGTACACCCGCCAGTTCGCTGAACACACATTCCTACGCGAGAAAGTCAATGGTCAATGGACCGAAACCACCTTCACACAGACGCGCGAAGAAGCCCATCGCCTCGGTGCAGGCTTCATGGCTCTCGGCTTGCAGAAAGGCGAACGAGTAGCACTCCTCTCCGAAGGCAGAAACCTATGGGTACTCGGCGAACTCGGTATCCTCTACGCCGGCGGCGTCAACGTCCCACTCAGCATCAAACTCGAAGAGAGCAACGACCTACTCTTCCGACTACGACACTCCGATGCCAAGTATATCGTCGTCTCTGCCGGACAACTACCTAAGATTCGACGCATCATCAACGAACTACCACTCATCGAGAGAATCATCGTCTTCGATGACATCGAACTGCAAGATAAAGAGATGACCATCAAGACCTTGCAAGACCTTGGCGACAACTTCCTACGTGAACACGCCGACGACTTCAAGGCACGATACGAGAGCGTCGGACCCGACGACTACGCCAACATCAGTTACACCTCTGGCACCACCGCCGACCCCAAAGGCATACTCCTTACCCACCGCAACTACACCGCCAACGTCGAGCAAGCACACTCCGTCATCGGCATCGATGTCGACGATGTCATGCTCATCATACTGCCTATGGACCACTGCTTCGCACACGTCGCAGGCTTCTACACCATGATGTCCTACGGCGGCAGTATCGCAACCGTACCCGTTGGCAAAACAGCACTCGCCACACTCAAGAACATTCCCGTGGCTATACAAGAAGTCAAACCGATGGTCATGCTCTCCGTACCCGCACTCGCACGCAACTTCCGCAAGAACATCGAATCAGGCATTCAGAAGAAAGGCAAGAAGGTGGAACGACTCTATAACTTCGCGCTCAACCTCTCTATCTCTTATAATAAGGAATACTACAACCGTGGCGGCTTCTGCCAACTATGGAAAAAACCGCTCCTCGCTCTCTTCGATAAGATTCTCTTCAAACAAGTGCGACAAGGCTTAGGCGGACGCATGAAGTTCTTCGTCGGCGGCGGAGCACTACTCGATATCGAACTCCAACGATACTTCAACGCCATCGGCATACCGATGTTCCAAGGCTACGGACTATCCGAAGCCACTCCTATCATCTGCGCTAACTCACCAGGACACTGCATCTTCGGATCATCCGGACGAGTAGTCAAACCCATGGACATCAAGATTTGCGATGCCGACGGCAACGAACTACCTTGGGGCGAGAGAGGCGAGATAGTCATACGGGGTGAGAACGTCATGGCTGGCTATTGGAAAAACCCGAAAGCCACAGCCGACACCGTCATCGACGGATGGCTACACACCGGCGACATGGGCTACCGAAAGAAAGAACACCCCGAGTTCTTGTGGGTTACTGGCCGATTCAAGTCACTACTCATCTCCTCCGACGGCGAGAAGTATAGCCCAGAAGGCTTCGAAGACTCACTCACCGATGGCTCTAAGTACATCGAACAAGTCGTCCTCCACAACAACCAAGACCCCTATACCATGGTGCTTATCGTGCCCAACAAGGAACTACTCAAGACCTACGCCAAAGACGCAGGCAAAGACCCTGACACCGAAGATGGCAAACGACTCATGCTACAGAAGATACAAGACGAGGTCGACGCCTATAAGAAAGGCGGTATCCACGAAGGTATGTTCCCCGAACGCTGGTTACCTACGGCTATTGCTGTCCTGCCCGAACCCTTCACCGAGCAAAACCACCTGGTTAATAGCACCATGAAGATTGTCCGTGGCAAGGTCGAAACAGCCTACCAAGACCGCATCGACTACGCCTACACCCCCGAAGGTAAAAACCTCTTCAACCCCAAGAACCTCGCTTCTATCTAACAAGATAACCCAAGAAAGATAAGAGAATAAGGTAAGATGAGATAAGATAAGATAAGATAAGAAGATAATAAAAACAAAGCCATCCCCAAGTCTCCGAGCAAGAGCCTTGGGGATATCTTTATGGTAAGCGGTTTGGAATACGCTGCTTGGGGATATCATTATATTTGTGCAACATACAACGTTTGACCATACTCTGCCTGGGGACGCGGGCGCCCCGCCCGCGGGTAAGATACTGCGATTGTGGAGACGACGATTGTGGCAACGACGATTGTGGAGACGATGATTGTGGAGACGACACGCCCCCGTGTCGTTCGGGTCGTAAGACCCGTTTGACCA
>CAVJQD010000061.1:0-12883 GCA_963651555.1 uncultured Clostridium sp.
TTATGAAATAACTATTCCACAATATTATGAAATAACTATTCCACAATATTATGAATCTATCACAATATAAATAACGCTACCACAATATTATGAGCAATCAATCATCTAACATCGCTGTTATTGCAGGTGCAGGTCCTGCGGGTCTTACTGCTGCTTATGAGTTGCTGCGACAGACTGACATACATCCTATTATCCTCGAATCTACTGATGCTATTGGTGGTATCTCGCAGACGGTTCAATATCACGGTAACCGTATGGATATCGGAGGACACCGCTTTTTCTCAAAGAGTGAAGAGGTTATGCAGTGGTGGAACAATATCATGCCATTGCAAGATGCTCCGGCAAAAGATACTAAGTTATTGAATATCAATAAGTCCAATACCCCCCCCTACAATGACAATGATGTAATTGAAGAGCACTCTTCTGCTCCTCAACACGACCCTGAGAAGGTAGACCGTGTAATGCTTCTCCGCAATCGGGTAAGCCGTATTTTCTTCCTTCGTAAGTTCTTTGATTATCCCATCTCGATGAAGAAAGAGACTTTCTTCAATATGGGATTTACCAATACTATGCGTGCGGGTTTTGGGTATCTATGGTCGTGTATACACAAACTGCCTGAGACCTCTCTTGAAAACTTCTATATCAATCGATTTGGTCGTCCACTCTATGAGATGTTCTTTGAGGGGTACACTGAGAAAGTATGGGGTGTTCATCCTTCTAAGTTAGGGGCAGATTGGGGTAGTCAGCGTGTCAAGGGATTGAGTGTACTGTCTGTACTGAAGGATATGTTCCAACGAGCATTGGGCATCCACTCTAAGCATGTAGAGACCTCTCTCATTGAGCAGTTTATCTATCCTAAATACGGACCTGGTCAGTTATGGGAAACTGTTGCAGACGATATTCGTAAGCAGGGAGGGGAGATATACCTTCAGCATGAGGTTGTTCGTCTTAATGTAGAGAATAACCAGGTAGTCTCTGTAGTTGCCCGCAATGCCGATGGCACTGAGCAGACTTTTGCTTGTGACTATTTCCTCTCTACTATGCCTATCAAGGACCTTGTCCCTGCTATTTCTGGTATTGCAGTACCGCAAGAAGTGAAGGATATTGCTACTACATTGCCGTATCGTGATTTCATTACTGTCGGACTATGTGTCAAAGATTTGCGTATTAAGAACCAGACTAAGATACCTACTTATGACCACCGAGTGCCTGATACATGGATATACATACAGGAGCGTGATGTGCATATAGGGCGTTTGCAGGTGTTCAACAACTGGTCACCCTATCTTGTGAATAACTATGAGCACACGATGTGGATTGGTCTTGAGTACTTCTGCACTGAGGGCGACAAGTTCTGGAATATGTCCAAAGAGGACTTTATCCAGATGGCTATTGACGAGTTGGTCAAGATAGACATTATCAATAAAGAGGATGTATTAGATGCCTGCCATGTACGGGTCAAGAAAGCATATCCTGCTTATTACGGCTCTTACTACCAGTTAGATACTGTCAAGTCATTCTTGGATACTATTCCGAATCTCTATTGCCTTGGGCGCAACGGGCAGCACCGCTACAACAACATGGACCACTCTATGATGACTGCTTTCGAGTGTGTCCGTAATATCAAGAACGGCATCACTGACAAGTATAATATTTGGAACGTTAACACCGAAAAAGAATATCATGAAAGCAAATAACACTTCTCATACTGACTTTCGAACCCGTTGGAATAACTCCTTTTGGCATTTCTGTTTCTCAAAATCACAGGTATGGGATTGGATTCTTGTGTTTGGTATATGCCTTATAGGATACATTGTTATCCGTTTAGCATATCCCTATCCTGTTACTATGACAGACAGTTTTACTTATCTCCGTGCAGCGATAGATGACCAATTCAGCGCATTCCGTCCCTTCGGATTTTCGGAATGGTTGCGTGTGATACATGTGTTCTCGACATCTATATTCTCCATCTTTATTGTGCAGACGCTGCTTTATGCGTTGTGCTGCACTCTGCTTATCTTAGCATTGAAAAGGTATTTCCCTATACATCCCACTTGGTTACGCTGGACTATCTCTGTTCTCATTGTTGCCAGTCCGGTTGCTTTCTATATGCTCAATGCTATCATGTCCGATGCACTATTCGGGTGTATGATGATTCTCATGATTGCTATGCTGATAGTCCTTGCGCATGAAGGGTCGTATAGTGCATTACTGCTATATTTTGGAGCATTCTTTGTGGCACTGTTTACTCGCTATTCAGGAATGTTTTTTATTGCAGTCTTGATACCGATATTATTCTTTCTCCCTCACAAATCTTGTAGATATATCGGCATAGTAGGAACACTACTCATCAGTTTGTTCTTTTACCAAAATATCTGCAATAATATGCAAGAGATTACTCATCGTAGACAGTTCTCTACAGGATTCGATGGATGGCAGTGGGCAAATAATGGTATGCATGTACTTCCTTTTGTAGAGGAGGATAAGGCTCCTAAAAAGAATATGCAGTTGCTTCATGAGGCATGTCTTGCTTCTCGTGACTATATCTGTCAAAAGACCGATTCTGGTCATGTTGCTTCTGCTGCATTCCTTTGGGATAAACAATCGCCGCTGAAACAATATCTTTTCTACTATATGCAGACGCGCCGAGTGTCGTATGTAGAGGCATGGGCTAAGTTGGGTGGCGAGATATATGCTGATTATGGCAAATGGCTTATCAAACAACATCCTATCGAGTTCTGCCGCTATTACTTAGTGCATAATACCGCTAAGGTGTTTTATCCAGACTGCCTTGAATTGATGAACAGTTATAGCGATATCCCCTCAGATAATCGTGAAGTGCAGGAGTGGTTTGGTATTGATGCAGAGGATATTCATCAACACCCGTCTTACCCTCTTTATGAGAAATATATCAACCCTATTCTGCCTGCACTCGAACTGGTGCTTTGGATTGTGATGTTTGGCGCTCTATTGGCGATGCTCATTCGTTGGAAACATTGGAGCATGACTCGTTCGCAACGAATAGTGTTCTGGACCATATTGCTGTTGGGCTTTGTCTATTGCGGAAGTACTGCCTTTGCTAGTCCTATCACCATCCGCAACTGGTTCCCGCTGCAAGCCATAAAGTTGGCGTTCACTACTGTTTGTCTCTATTTTGCGATTCCGACTACTGCAAAAAATAGGTGATTTATGCGATTTCATCAACTCATAGACGTTCTTTTTCGTCGCGATACCGACAATATATGGCTGCAACTGTTTCGCTATTGCTTTGTGGCGGTGGGGGCTTTCATTGTGGACTATGGTACCTATTTCCTTACATCCTACGTTATCGGTATTCCCTATCTGGTGGCGGCATTGTTAGGTTTCATAACGGGTACTCTCACTAACTATGCTATTGCCAAGTGGTTGGTGTTCCGTGGCGAACCAAAGTCGCGTGCCGGTGAGATTGCTGGTGTGTTCATCATCGGCGGACTGGGACTGGTGTTCCTTGAATTAGGTATCTGGTTCTTTACCGAGAAAGTAGGGGTACACTACCTCATCTCCAAACTCATCATGACGGTAATCTGCTTTGCATGGAACTTCCTCGCTCGCAAGTTCTTTATGTACTCCAAGCGGTTCAATATCCTCAAGGATTCTCCTCGCTCTGAGGATAATTGAACTATCCGTAAGCCTGACTTTACTTCCCGTTTTTAGACCGTTTGCATGGCTATTTGGCGTGCTGTTCGGTCGGGCTTCTTAGGGCGTAGTGTAGTCTATCTACCGTGTATCTACCGTGTATGTACTGTATTTGTCTCGTAGGGAACAGCAGATGACCCCGAGCAAAATAGGTATCAACTGCGGCAATTGTTGCGAGAATATGGGGTAGGGAAGGCTGATAGATGCAGTTGTTGTTGGTGCAGGAAGGCAATTTGGTGCTTTACATAAAAAGTAGTAACTTTGCGGGGTTAAGATAAATGACTCTATTGCAAAGTTGGGGACAATGTAAAACATGCGACAATCAATGGTTCTAAGAGTATAACTATAGTCACTCCTGTTTATGAAAACACGCTTCTATTTCCTATTGCTGGTATTCAATTTCTGCTGCCTTGTAAGTGTATGGGGAGATAGTTTCACTATTGTGTTTAAGTGTAATTCGAGTGATGGGAAAAATGTTCTTGGTACTTCATTCTTAGAACAAATAGAAAGTGGTGCTGAGTATTGTACTTCTGTTTCTTCTACTGCTGCGTATTTTGGCAAGAAAGGTATATTATTAGGAAGTAGTAGCAGTAATGGTAAATTTACACTCACTCTAAATCAAGCTTACAAGATAACGAATGTTACGGTAAAGGCGATAGATGCTTTCTTCGTTGATTCTAAGATAGTATGTGGGGTGTCAGCAACTTCTAATACTACCTGTTCTACAAAACTTTCCTATTCTGAGGCTACTGATTGTTCCTTTAACTTTGATGGCTCAGAAATGTCCACTATCTATGTAGCGACCACTCAAAAGAGGGTTTATGTGACATCTATTGTGGTTACATACGTTAATCCGGCATCTCTTCCCTCGCTTACAACGCCAACAAACTTGACTTCCTCGTTGGTAGACGAGACATTGGTTCAATTGAGTTGGGATGCTGTGGCGAATGCTACCAAGTATCAAGTGACCTATACATCTCCGACGGGGGATAGTCAACAGATAGAAACGACTACCAACAGTTGCACTATCTCGTCGTTAGCCGAACAGACTACCTATTCGTGGAGCGTTAAGGCTATTGCGGATGGGCTAACATATAGGGACTCAGAAGCAAGTAGTAGTCTGTCTTTTACAACAGGTACACTGCCTACCTATACGGTCAAGTGGATAGTCAATCGAACCGTCGTGTCGCAAGAGATGGTGAAGAAAGGTGCTTATGTGACAGCCTTTCCGACCGTTGCTAATGAGGCCATCGGTGCTTGTGCTGATACCTTTATGGGATGGAGTGTATCGAACCTGGGTCTCTCTGCAGGGCAAGAGCGACCTGCAGACTTGTTTACTAAACTGCCTAATATACCGATTACCTCGGATACTACTTTCTATGCAGTATTTGCTACGAAGCAGACGACTAAGAGTTATTACCTGCTGACTGACGAACCCGCAGACTGGTGCGGTCAATATCTCATTGCCTACGACCTCTCTACCAAACATTATATCATGTCATCGCCTGCAGGGAATAAGAATACTAATACCTACGGAGTTGCTATGTCTGTTACAGCGGGTTATAATTCGACATTGAAGTCTATTGCATCATCAAGCGTAATCATACCTTGTCAATATACCATAGCGAAGACGACGAATGGATACTCTATCCTTTATGACAAAGATAGTTGTTATCTTGGAGTGAATACTACGACTGCAGCGAAATCGGGTAATTACTTACGATGGGATACTAAGTTTATTGAAAAGGAGTGTGAGTGGATATTGGCATTTAATAACGGCTATGTGGATATCCGCAATGTCAATAAGAGTATCTATTATCTTAGGTTTGCCTCCACTTTAACTACGGAACGATTCTACACCTGCCAAGAGGATGGTGGCGGACTTATTCATCTTTATCGGTTAGACTATGACTATGCGGACTATCGTACTGAGTGTGCTCTTGGTGCAGAGAGCCTATATGTTGAAGACTGGGATAAGACGGCTCTACGAGTCCAAAGTACGATTGATTGTGATGCAGTGTATGCCATTATTCCAACGACCAATAATGGTGTTGTTAGCAGTATAAGTATCGCAGCACAGAAGAATCCGGACGGTTCGTATACGATTACGATACCACGATTGGACACACTTGCGTGCTCTAATATTGTACTCAAAGCCGATAAGGATGGGCAATTGGTAGCAAGTCACAGCGTGAAAGTGCCTATTGTGATAAATACGAATACCTCGACCACTGCCTTGGCTACGGAGGACTTACCAGAGACTGTATGCAGCACGTGTGATATCGTTATCCGTGATAAAGCGATTCTTACTCACGATACAAGTGGTAGAGCAGCGTTCCGCAATATACATGTGTATGCCAAGAGCGGCTTGAAGTTGTTATCGTATATCTCATTTGCATTTGACACGTTATACATGTATGCCGAGAACGATTCGGTCTCTTATGCTATCACGAACAACTCGAATGCTACACAGACGTCTGTTACGCTTAAACGGTTGGTGCATATCAAACATATTGATGGGCGTTATTGGTACACTTTCTCCTTGCCATACAACTGTTGTATTGCTGATATTCGTGACTTGAATAACCAGCCGCTTGGCACATTTGGTACGGATTGGGGCATTAAGTATTACGATGGGGAACAGTGTCAACGGCAAGCCGCTACCGCTGCTGCAGGGGACGATGGTCTGCACTGGAAGATGATGGGTGCGAGTGATACACTTCATGCTGGTGTGGGGTATATCATTGCGCTCTCTTATGCAGACGAGTCGATAACACGGTCGATCTATTTTACTCCGACGGCTGAGAGTACTTATACCGAGGATACATCATACAAGACGACCTCTATCTATAGTTGGGCAAGTAACCTTGCGGCAGCACCACGCTTTCATGGGTGGAACTTTGTAGGCTCGCCTTACATATCTATTTTGAATGAGAGCACAGCCGAGCACGGACTCAATAGTAGCAGTCTTAAGATGGGGTATGTTGATGTGCAGACGGGTGAACAAGTGCAGAAGGACAATGTGTATATCTCTGTTCCTGATGGTGCAGACAAAAGGACATACACGCAACAACTTGCAGCCAATGTGCCTATCTATCCCTTTAAGGCCTATTTCGTGCAGGCAATTGACCCTACTGATGGTGCAAACCAAACGAATACACTCACTTATTATCGATCGGACCACTCTGTGGTTGCGGCTGCGCCAAGTAGTAATATGACTCGAGATTCACTTATCTATGCTGAGATTACACTCAGTGCTCCTGATGGTCAAGATGATAACACGGGTGTGCTTGTTAGTGACCGATTTACGACTGATTATGAGATAGGCGACGACTTGATAAAGTTCTATGCGTGCGATACCAAGCCGCAACTCTATACTCTAGATGCTTTAGGGTCGGAGTATGCGTATCAAGCAATACCCGATAACAAGGCACAGCATATCCCACTGATGCTCTACTGTCCTGCTGCAGGGGAATATACGGTAGCACTCGACCTCGATAAGAGTAAGATAAGCGCAGCGCAAGCCTTGTATCTACTTCATGATGGGGCTGTGGTGGCTGACCTGTTGAATGAGGAGTATACCTTTACAGCCGACCAAGCAGGTACGCAGTCGGACTACTCGCTTGATGTTCGTCGCACCTCACAAGTGGCATCGTCGATAGTAGGCAATAGTACCGCTAGTGTTTATACTCGTGATAATACTTTGTATGTGGAAGGTACTGCAGTAGGCGATATGATTAGTGTCTATGATATTCTGGGTCGTCTTGCCTATCAGACCACGGCATCGAGTAGTGAGACCGTTATCCCACTTATGCAGTCGGGTATCTATACTATCTGCATTGGGCAGAATACTATCAAGATTGCCTCTTTCTAGTGGGATGTTCTAAACCACGTTTCGTTATTTTGTCTATAGGGAGAGATTTTTAGTCGCTCCTTGTGGCAAATGTTGCATTTATAATGTGAACTTACGGCCTTGCTCCTTCGTTCAAGCCAAGCATCTCCTAAATAAAATTCCACAAATCATCTCAAAAGCAATTTTTAGAACATCCTTAACAACTATTGCTCTAGTTGCTTGGTCCAACGAACATATCCGAAGACGCAGTTGATGCACCAGAAGAAGTATAAGGCAGCCATGCTATAGTTGCCGGCAATGAGCCACATGATAGTGGAGAGTATATCAATAAAGAACCATAGATACCACTGTTCTCGATATGCCAACATCATCAGTACTTGTGCTACTAAGGCAGGAACGGTGGTGAAGGCATCGAGGTAAGGGCTGCCATCGGAGGTGTAAGCAGATAGGATGTATCCCACTAAGGCTGATGTGACTAAGGCTGCTGAGATGAGAATGAGTAGGGTAGGTAATGATAGTCGGCGAGTGGTGATGATACTATTAGCAACATTGCTATTGGATGTTTGCAACCGCTTTCGCCACGATAATACTCCATAGACCTGCGTCACGAAATAGAACACATTCATAGCAATGCCTGCATAGAAGCGTTCGAGGCAACAGAGATAGGTGTAGGTGATTATCTGCCCAAAGCCAAAGAGGAACGTTAGGATGTTTCCTTGTGAACAGAGTATGACGGAGCACATTCCTAATAACCCACTGACGAGTGACCATGGGTTGTCGGGCATCAAGGCATAGACTATCACTTGTACCAACAGTCCGGTTGCAAGGAAAGTGCTATCAATAATCTTTTCTCGGGTCATCTGTTTGTTTCCACTTGTGCTGCCAATGCCTGCCAGAGTGTATCGTCGGGCACAGGTGCTGTGATGGATATCTGCTCGTGACTGACAGGATGAACAAAGGCAATATTGCGGGCATGCAGACATATACCCCCGTCGGGATTACTACGCTTTGCTCCATACTTAAGGTCGCCTTTGATAGGGCAACCAATAGCCGCTAGTTGACAACGAATCTGGTGATGACGACCTGTCTCTAGGTTTATCTCAAGGAGTGTATAGCGGTCGCTATGTGCAATAGTCTTGTAGGTGAGAATAGCCTTCTTTGCCTCTTTGTCGGTGGGTACACCCTCTTTGTTGAGATGAGCGATATACGACTTGTTCTGCTTCTCGTTGCGAATGAGATAGTTCTCTAATCGTCCTTCGGCAGGTACGGGAGCGGTCTGCACTATTGCCCAATAGGTTTTCTGTATCTGTTCGTGCGACTTGAACATATCGTTGAGTCGAGTTAGTGCTTTGCTTGTACGAGCAAAGAGCACTACACCACTTGTTGGACGGTCAAGTCGGTGCGTGACGCCCAGAAAGACTTCGCCTGGTTTGTTGTACTTCTCCTTGATGTAAGCCTTTACTGTGTCAGAGAGGGGAGTATCGCCCGTCTTATCGCCTTGCACTATCTCATTGCAGGTCTTGTTGACGGCAATGATATGATTGTCTTCGTAGAGTATAATCATGCCTATATGATATTACGCTGACGGACAGCCTCGTATATCATTACGCCTGCGGCAACGGATACATTAAGACTCTCGATAGTACCTGTCATTGGAATACGCACTTGGTCGGTAGCCAAAGCAAGGTTAGCCTCGTAGATACCTTTCTCCTCTGAACCCATGATGATAGCGGTAGGGGTAGTCATGTCGACCTCGGTATAGTTGGTTGTGGTATGTTCGGTGGCTGCTACAATACGTAGACCACTATCACGCAGATAGGTAAGGCAGTTCTGCAGGTTCTCAACCTTGCAGACAGGCAGTGTATGCAGTGCGCCTGCAGAGGTCTTAACGGCATCGCCATTGATAGAGACGCTACCACGAGCCGAGATGACTATTGCGTCAACGCCTGCACAAGCACAAGTACGGGCTATAGCACCGAAATTGCGCACATCGGTAATGCCGTCTAATACCATGAGCAATGGCGTCTTGCCCTCGTCGAAGAGCGACTGCACGAGGTTCTCAATGTCGTAGAACTCGATAGGTGAGAGGAAAGCAATAACGCCTTGATGGTTCTTGTCGGTGAACTGATTTAGTTTCTCCATAGGTACTTTCTGCACAGGAGTGTTAGTGCCCTCCAGTTTCTGCAGCAGTTCCCGACCGATGGTACTACTCATATCACGGCGCAGCAGTACTTTGTCTAATACTTTGCCGGCATCAATAGCCTCAATGACGGCACGGATGCCGAATATCATCTCTTTCTCAGGCGGACGCTTTGTATCGTATTGTGGTTTGTCACGATGAGGACGTTCAGGACGTTCGAAATGCTCAGAATGATTGTTTTTAAAGAACATAGTTTAGTATTTTAACCAATTAAGGAAATCGTTTACATTCGTTGAAAAGGCGTAAGGCTCACTGATAAGTGCACCATTGGCATCGAGTTGCACATAGAAAGGTTGGGCATTGGAACCAAACTGTTCTTGCTGAATACGACTGTTCTTTTCGCCTATGCCATCTCGCTTGTCGTCGACATAGAGTTCTATCAGTACATAGTTTTGCAGACGAGCCTTTACGGAGTCGTTGTCAAGTATATACGCCTCCATCTTACGGCAGTTGACACAACCGTATCCCGAGAAGTCGAGCAGGATAGGCTTGTGCTCTTGGCGTGCATACGCAAGTCCTTCTTCGTAGTCATTAAATACTTCACGCCCCTCAATCTCCATAGGTGGTGCAAAGGCAGATACTGCTTTTACCGGTGCTCCCCATAGACCAGGGATTAGGTAAGCCGTGAAGCCCCAAGAGAGCAGGATAACTATGATGCGTATGATACGACGAGTCCAGGACACCTTTGCAATGTTCCAGATAAGATAAAGCCCCATGCCAAAGAAACAAGCAATCCAGATAGCCAAGAACAGCCATCGTGGTAATATGCCCCAACCGTAAGCCAAGTCAGCCACACTGAGGAACTTAAGCGATAGGGCTAATTCAAGGAACGCCAATATCACCTTAAACGACTGCATCCAACCTCCAGAGCGAGGCATACTCTTCATCCACTGAGGGAACATCGCAAAGAGCGAGAAAGGCAATGCCAGGGCAATAGCAAAGCCTAACATGCCCATGGCAGGCGCAAGGAATGAGTGTCCAGCAGCCTCTACAAGCAGGGTGCCAATGATAGGTCCCGTACAGGAGAAAGACACAATGACCAGCGTGAAAGCCATCAGTAGGATAGACAAGAAGCCACTGGTAGAACGAGCCTTGCTATCGAGCGCCGTTGACCAAGAGGACGGTAGTGTAATCTCGAACAGACCAAAGAACGAGAGTGCAAAGACCACAAGCAAAGCAAAGAAGAACAGATTGACAACTGCATTGGTAGAGATAGCATTTAGAGCCGAAGCCCCAAAGAGTGCTGTCACTAAGAGTCCAAGTCCTACATAGATGATGATGATAGACAGCCCGTAGAGTAGGGCGTTCTGTATGCCTTTGTCGGAACGCTTTAGAAAGAACGAAACCGTCATTGGTATGATAGGCCATACGCAAGGTGTGAAAATAGCCAACAGCCCACCCAATAAGCCAAGTAGAAAGATATGCCAAAGAGAGGTGTCTGCCATACTCTTCGTTTCGGTAGTCGGTGTGGTTGGCGTCTCTGTATAGTTCCAAACCTCGGGTGCAGTGCACATCTTATCATCGCAGGCATTGAAGCGAATAGCAATATTCTCTGTCTTAGGCAGCGTAAAACGGCAAGTCTCGTTATACTCTTGCCCAATGGTAGAGTCGCCAATAGCAATGAGTGTTAGATGCCAACCTGCATCTATCTTTGCCTCGAGGTAAACGCTATCGCCTATGGTCTTGCCGCTCCAATGAACGGGTGTGACTATTTGCGCTGATGCAGCACCTATAAGGCAACAAAGAAAGAAAATAAGGGATACTATATACTTTCTCATGACGGTTAGTCCATTACACGCTGTATGGATGCGCCAATAGCATTCAACCTGCGCTCTATATCCTCGTAGCCTCGGTCAATCTGGTCGATATGGTCAATCTTACTTACGCCTTCGGCAGCCATAGCGGCGATCAGCATGGCAATACCTGCCCGGATATCGGGTGAGGTCATGTTGTTATGCTTAAGTCGCATCTGTTTGTCGTGTCCAATCACCACAGCACGGTGTGGGTCACAGAGAATAATCTGCGCACCCATATCTATCAGTTTATCTACAAAGAACAAACGGCTCTCGAACATCTTTTGGTGAATAAGCACTGAGCCACGTGCCTGTGTTGCTACAACGAGCATCACTGATAGTAAGTCAGGTGTGAGTCCAGGCCATGGTGCATCGGCAATGGTCAGTATAGACCCATCGAGGAATGACTCTATCTGATAGTGGTCTTGTGCGGGAATATACAAGTCATCGTCTTTTTGCTCTATCTGTATACCCAGACGCCGAAAAGCATCTGGTATGATACCTAAGTCTTTGTAGGACACATCGCGTATAGTCAGTTCGCTACCGGTGATAGCCGCCATGCCGATGAATGAACCGACCTCAATCATATCGGGTAACAATGTATGCTCGGTGCCATGCAGAACCTTAACCCCCTCAATCGTCAGTAGGTTAGAACCGACACCTGTAATCTTTGCGCCCATACGGTTAAGCATACGGCAGAGTTGCTGTATATAAGGCTCACAAGCAGCGTTATAGATAGTTGTAGTTCCTTCAGCCTTCACAGCCGCCATGATGATATTAGCCGTACCTGTTACACTTGCTTCGTCGAGCAACATATATGTTCCACGCAGTTGTCGACCTATGAAGTGGTATGCCTTGGTGGTGGTGTTATACTCGAACGTGGCACCGAGATTGAGCATACCTTGGAAGTGCGTATCAAGCCTACGACGCCCAATCTTGTCTCCTCCTGGTTTTGCATATATCACTTCGCCCTGCCGAGCCAATAGAGGACCAATGAGCATGACTGACCCACGCAACTTATTGCACTTGGAGAGGAACTCGGTACTGTGCAGATAGTCGATATTCAACTGCTTGGCGCAGAAACGATATGCCCCATGCTCTACTTTCTCCACCTTTACGCCGATAGAGCGCAATAGGTCGATTAGGTTATTCACATCTAATATATCAGGAAGATTGCGGATAATCACCTCCTCTTCTGTGAGCAGCGTAGCGCATAATACCTGCAATGCTTCGTTCTTTGCTCCTTGTGGAGTGATGCTGCCATGCAGCCGATGTCCGCCTTCTACTATAAAACTTGCCATACTTATGGGATGTTCTAAAAATTCCACGTTCCGTTATTTTACTTCTAATTGGGATGTTTCT
>CAVJQD010000062.1:0-12775 GCA_963651555.1 uncultured Clostridium sp.
GTATCCAGCGGTGATTATTATACTAAAGATGAGGATGATGATAAATGGTATGAGTTGTTTTATGTGGATGCAATTTTAAAATTAAATTTCTCTGGTCTTAGATTACTGACTGACCAAGAACTAATCTATTTGCTTAGGGAAAGACCTCATGCACGAGATTTAAGTGGATACGTAGCACTATCATTCGTGAATTCAACGTCAAAATCACCATATTTAGAGTCGTATCCTTCTCTTAAATATAGAACAGGTTTTGTTATATTCCCAGATCGTTATAAACCAACAAAAATTCTATCTCAGCAGGAATCTTGTGAAGCAACAATTGTGTCACAAACAGAGTGGGAACAGATGGAGCAAAATGGTGCAGTTATGTTTGTTTTGCAAGATCTTGATGATAGTGGTTATACCAATGATTTAAATGGGACGTATTGTGTGAATAGGGGATGTTATAATTTTGGAGAACGTGATTTTAAGACAATTTGTCTATGTGGTTTTGCTAAACTAGTTGAAGATCTTGAATAGAATGGAACTCTCTGAATTTGTGGCTCCTATCATAAGTATACTTTGCTGTCTCTTAACATTCTATCTTGGTAAACGTAGTGAACGATTGCGTGTCAAACGCAATGTACGAGACGAGTTTAAACGCCATATTGATATCATATTCACCGTAAGTTCACATTGTAAATGCGATTTCACATATAAAGAATTACGTAAGGAAATCCATTGGTTTAAAAATATTGGAGCTTACGGACCTAAAATGCAAACTTTAAGCTGTGAAGAATATACTAAATTCATTGATGCATTGGAGAATTTAGATAAACTAGACCTTACTAATGACCCAAATGATTTATTCAGAGATGGTGCACATGAAAAAGCGTATAAAGTCTATCAACAAGCACTTGAAATATATGAAAGCATGAATAAGGAATTATGTTAAAGCTATTAATTTGGAATAGGATTTATGACGTCTAATTAACGGGTGAATTCACTTTGCGCGGCAACATTTCCGTAATGGAACATGAAGATGACGATTGGAGTGTATCCTTTATTTGAAAGGAAGGATGTAAAATGCTTTATTAGACCATTGTCTATAATAAGCACGTAAACGCTCACATGCGGCGAACTAAGTTCGGCTAGTGGGTTTACGTGAGAGAATACTGGAGACGTTAATGCTTTGCGCCTTTATAGAGTAGATCACAATGTGATCTTGTTCTCTGCTTATTCCTATTTCTAGATAAGGAGTAAGTCTTTAAAAGTAATGCCTATAGGTAATTTTTTTTAGCAGCTGTGCGATGCGTAATATTTGTACAAGGGAGGTTTTGCGACCTCCCTTGTTGTAGAGTATTTGTATTGCCTGATTTCAATCTATGAATGAACGAGTCTTTTGTGGTGTTTGCAGAATGGATATCTTGATATACAAGCAGGAGACAATGCTTAGCCTCCTACTAATTATAGAGGACTTCCGCTATTCTGCATCTGCTTCAATAGCATCAGTATCAGAAGCCGCCTCGGTTGTTACGACCTCTTCTGTCTCAGGACTATCGCGGTGGAATAGAGGAGAAGGCAGCTTAGCCCATGCAAAGAGATTGCCAAGCCATAGCCCCACTAAGACGATAATCAGCGTGAGAATAGATAGACACCAGCGTTGCCATGCAGGGATACCTTTCTTGGCATAAGGGTCTTTCAACTTCAGTTTGGGGAACTTAGCCTCCTCGGTGAGAGTGGCTCCAAAGAGAATACTGATGGTAGACGAGGCGTTGATAGCCCATCCGTTAGCGTTGAGCAGTGGTGCAATATTGCGCTTGCGCAGTTTGAACCATGCCATTATCATCGACGGTCCGCTGATGACGAGCATGATGCCGATGATAGCCGCTAATGGTGCCCACCATCCTACTTTGACAAGGCTTGTTACTCCGTCACCAAGGCTGGTGAGGAAAGCACCAATATAGCCAATAGCCATACCGAAGGCAGCAAAGATACCGGCGAACTTAGCAATATCGAAGGCTTCCACCTTCTTCTCTGCTGGATTGGTAGTAGCAGCGTTGGTCTCCACTTTGTTGGTGACATCGGCAAAGACCTTGCTCTCTTTGTCGGCAGCCGACTTGTTAATGAGGTTCACTACCCAGTCTCCAAACTTGCGGTAAGGACTCCAAAAAGCTTGTCCTATCGAAATCGGGTTGTCAACAATCTTGGTTACCTCGGCGTCCCAGTCCCGTCCTTGACGGTCGTAGAAGAGTGCGTTCTTGCCCACTTTAAGGTTGTGTATATCGCCAATGGTCATTGCAGCCACAATCTGCATCTTCTCGCCTGTGGATTGAAGTGTGCAGTTGCAGTAGATGAGAAACATACCACTGGCAGCGGCTTGTGCATCATGTTTGCCCATGTCAGCCACACGCATACAGAGGTGGCATGCTCGTTGGTCGATAACAAGTGTACCGGCTTGGAATATCGCTTGTACATCCTTGTCGCGCGAGTAGAAGTCTTGCAGGGTGACAAAGTTACGCAGGATAGTGGCGAAGTCTCGATAGAGATGCAGCAGCTTATCTACTTGGTTGATATTGTTAGCTTCCTCGGCAACGGCTTTGTCTTTCTCCACAAGAGCAATGAGCGCATCGTGTTGATTGTCCTTTAGCAATTGCTCAATGGCGTCAGCTCCGAGCTGTTCTACACTATTGCCTTGCTTGGCATTGAGCCATGCTATATAGGGTGCTAAGCGTGTACCGATAGCATTCCAGTCGTCTTCAGTGATGACCTTGACATCGGCAGCAAAGGCCTCGTTGCGTACGACGCTGAACGGTGCAGCCCATGCCGGATTGATAGGGTAGGCAAGGTCAATCTCTGGTTTGTTCGAAATGTGTGCGATAGGATACGAAGCAATCTCATCGGTCTGTTTTGTAAGGTCTTCGCGGCTAATAGCTTCAATGCGTGCCACCTGTACATCGAGTGCAGCGGCACTGTTTTCATTGAAGGCAGCAAGTTTGCAACGCACAAAGAAGTCCTTCACCTTGGTGTCAAGTGCCTGATAAGCATTGAGAACAGCATCGGTCTTATCGCCATAAGGCAACTCTACGGCTTGTTTCTTCCAGTCGTCGTAGGCTTTGAGGTCAGTATAGAAGGCGTCGATCTGTTCTGCCGTAGCACCTTGTACCCCACTGCGGTCGAGTGTACCACCAGTGATGGTTACGATGTTAGCAATGATGCTTTTGAGTGTGGCGTCATCGGTAGAGTCCTCGGTTATTACGCCGTCGCCATTGAACTGCGTCTTGGCAAAGATAGCCATCGAGTCTTGTGTGTCTTGCAAGGTGAGGATGTCCTCGCTCTTGTTGAGGTTCAGCGCAATCTGCTTGGCCGATTGGTAGATGTTCTTGCCAGCTTGTGTGTCTTGGTTGATGTCGCTGAGTGATAGGTTGCCGTTGTTATGGAGCAAGATATCGGGGTCTTTGAGTACATCGCATAGCCAGTTGGCAGTGGTGATGACATCGTTGACATGTATCTTGCCGTCGGCATCGGCGTCTGTGTATTGTAGGCTTTTGCTGTCGATCTCAAGTCCACTGATAGGGCAGGAAAGAACCGTCCACATCTTTTGGTCGAGCTCGGCTAAGTGCTTAATATCCTCGCCTGATTGGATATTTACTCGGGTAGTGCCTCCAATATTTTGGAAGTCCCATTTGTGTTTATTATTCAGTGCCATGTTATATGTGTTTTAGTTTGCTTGATGATATTGGTGAAGCGATAGGTTGTCGCTCACAATCTTGATGCTGCGTACCTTTTGGAAACCCATTGCGCAGATAAACGCCAGTTCCATGTCGAAGACGCAGTCGGTCTCTTTGCTTTGTAGTACAAAGTCGGTACTAGTGAAGCAGCGAGTGTCGCCAGCGAGGTGAAAGACGGGTTCTGGATAGTCTACATTAGGGTGGTAGAGATGACATTCGCCTACCTCTACGCGTGTGCCGATGGCATAGTTAGCAGAGCCAACATAGCCTATGTTGATGATTTCGGTGTCAAGCGGAACAGAACGCAGGTTCTGCATGATGTTGAGTGCACCTATGCCACATTCGAGGATAGGTATACCTGGCATCATCTCTTCTGCCATGTGTCGTTCTTTGCTTTCGGCTACTACAATGAGTTGATTCATATAAGTACTGTTTTTAAGTTCTTGTTTTAATGAATAGTACATTTCTGTATGAGGTCTTCTTTAGTGCCTCTCAGTATATTGATATCGGTGTATCCTTTGATACCTGCTACAACGCCCATCTCTGTGAATTGCCACATCAAGTGCATACGGTTAGGCGTTTGTCCTCCGTAGCGCGCAATCCAGAAGTGATAGTTCAGCAAGTCTTTATGCTTCATAAAGAAAGTGTGATAGCAGTTCTCGTTGGTGTAGATGATAGGTCTGGCGCCGTAATAATGCTCCACTTGCTTGAGCCAACAGAGAATAGAGTCGGCTTCGGGTAGACGGTTCTTATAGACTTCAACATCGAGTACTGGTACCATGTCTCCTCGCTGTAGGTTAGCTGTCTGGATATAGTTGTCGGCTTGCTTGCGTGCAGAGAGAGTAGGTGAATAGAAGTGGTATGCGCCAAAGAGCATGTTGCATTTGGTGGCACCGGCTTTGTTGCGTGTGTAGAAATTGTCTTGTTTGCGAACGCCTTCTGTCGCTTTGGCAATCACGAAGTCAATCTCTCGTTTGCTGCAGCCCTCGTGTGGCTCACGATAGAGTCGTCGTTGCTTATCAAGGTAGAGGCATACATCATCCCAGTCGATGTAAGACTGGTAGTGCGAGATGTCGATACCAATGACCTCGGCATCGGGTAGTTGCACATTGGGGTTATGGTGGAATAGGGTATAGAGTCTTTCTTTGAACTGAGGCAACTCCTCTCGTGTAGGCAGCCAGCCGTAGTACCATGCTGTACCGATAGCGAGAACAACGCACAGCACAATGATAACAAGGATGGCTATCACGATGTGCAGGATACGCTTCCAGAGTGGACGTGCAGACTTCTTACGCCGTTTGGTGGTGCGGCGATGCGTGTTGTGTGTATGTGTGTTGGGCGTCTCCATTACAAGGGACAAAGGTACGATAATTTTCTTGGTGCTACAAGAGGCGAATTTTTCCTTCGCAAGAAAAATAAAACAACCACCGAGAGCACGAAGTCAGTCGGTGGTTGTTATGTAAGGATGTGCCGTTAGTTATGATAGATGAGCCATTCCCAAGGTTTGAGAGTGATGTTGTCGGTCTCACCGAGGTGCACTGGCATGCCGCAGATGCAGGTGTAGTCGCCGGCTAACTCTGCTGTTTGCAGTGTGAAGGACTGTTCCTCGGGTGAGAAGTTGAATATACCAATGACGGTATTCTCCTCGTTTTGGCGTACGCATGCGAAGATGCTGTCGTTGTCGCACGCAATGCGGCGTATAGGTGCACCCAACTCGTTACTCCAAAGTGCCGAGTTCTCTTCGCGCACTTGGTTGAGGTCTTGATACATAGCAAACTCAGGTGTATGGTTGCGCTCAATGACATCTTTCTCGAAGAACTCGATGCGGTGGTTGTTGGCATATTCTTGCCCAGTGTAGATGAGTGGCATACCTGGAGCAATATAGGTGAAAGCAGCCATAGCGCCTGCAGCATCGCCCATACGCTCAAACTCTGTGCCGTTCCAACTGTTCTCGTCGTGGTTACTTGTGAAGTTCATGCGGATGGCATAACTTGGGAAGATAGTATCGGCTTTGGCAAAGTAGTCCCAGAGGTCGTTGACGGTTTTCTTGCTTTGTGCTACATCGTTCATCAAGTGGTGCAACTCCCAGCCAAAGTACATATCGAAGGCACGCTGGTTGAGTTCAGGCTTCTCGGCTTCAGCAAGGGTGAAGAGACTTGGGTAGTCGATGCGTAGACTGTCGAATGCCCATTCCCAGAAGTCGGTAGGTACTTCCATTGCTACATCGCAACGGAAACCATCAATGCCGATACTATCGAGCCACCAGCGCATCGATTTGAGCATCTCATTGCGCATGTCTTGGTTGTTGTAGTTGAGTTTGGTAATGTCGGTCCAGTCATATTGCACCATGAGGTTGCCCAAGGAGTCCCGGTAGTGCCAATCAGTGTGTTCGGTCCATGCGTTGTCTGGCGCAGTGTGATTAGCCACCCAGTCAAGAATGACTGACATACCGAGTTCGTGTGCCTTATTGAGGAAAGAGACAAAGTCCTCGCGTGTGCCAAACTCTGGGTTGAATGCGCAGTAGTCCTTTACTGCATAGTAACTGCCGAGAGTGCCTTTCCTACCTACTTCTCCGATAGGTTGTATAGGCATTACCCAGATGATATCAACGCCGAGAGCTTGCAGTGTAGGCAGTTCAGCTTCAGCGGCAGCGAATGTGCCTTCTTCGGTGAACTGACGAGTGTTGAGCTCGTAGATAGTGGTGTTGTATGCCCATTCGGCATGTTTGAGAGGCTCTTCGGCGCTCTTCTTGTTGCTACAGCCCATGAGACAGAGCACGGCAGCAGCGATAAACAGAGTCTTTTTCATGTTGTGAGGTGTTTTGTATGTTATTTAATAGTGTTTGTGTCAATGTTGATAGTACCAGTCTTCAACCCTTTACTCTTTGCAAAAAGTGTTCCATTCCCTTTGACTATTACGGTCATTTGCCCGTTGAAGGCTTGTTGCGTAGTAGCCTGAAAGGCAGTGAGGCAGGTTGGGTCGCCATTAGCAGCCGCAACGAAGGTCAGTCCCTCTTTGGCGGTAAAGGTGATAGTTTTATCAGCCAAGGGACAAAGATTGCCTTCTTTGTCGAGTACTTGCACGCGGATATACGATAGGTCCTCAGAGATATAATCAGCATTCAGTCGTATATGGTGTGGCGCACCGGCAGTATGTACTGTGCATTCGCCGTCACGAGTAACAACCTTCAGTTCGCCTGCCTCGTAGGGCACATCAAGCCAGATAAGACGATAGCGGCGTTGAAGTCCCCATACAGAGTCCTGCAATGCCTCTTCGCGAGTGTATTTATGTTGCACACCTTGACTCTTGCCGTTGACGAACAGTTCCGCCTCTGGTGCATCGGTGTATACCATTACAGGGACAATGTCGCCCTTATGCCAATTCCAATGTGGCAAAATATGGAGTGTATGCTCCTGCTTGTTCCATTGGGAACGATAGAGCCAATAGCGGTCCTTAGGAATGCCGGCAAGGTCCACAATACCGAAATAGGATGAATGACTTGGCCATGCGTCAGTATCATAAGGTGATGGCTCACCAAGATAGTCGAAGCCAGTCCAGACAAATTGTCCAATAGTCCAAGGATAATCGTCTTGCAAAGCAAAATCCTCGTCGGGCACATTGCTCCATGCGCAGTACTCGACATCGTAACTGGAGGATTGGTTGTTCGGGTATTGGGCATCGGCTTGTTTGCGCAAGGGTAGTGGGTAGAAACCACGAGAAGAAACAGTTGAAGCCGTCTCCGAACCTAATACTAATCGTTGTGGCGTCCTCTCGTAGGCTTCTTGATAGCGGAAAGTGCGGTAGTTGAGTCCCACTACTTCGAGTACACTGGCAAAGCCGTTCTCGAGTACGCAACTCACTTGGTCCATGCCCGAGGTGATAGGTCGTGTACCATCTTCTCGTTGGCAGAGCGACTGCAGAAAGAGCGCCACACGATAGCCATCATCACTGCACTGTGTGGGTACTTCGTTGCCTATACTCCACATCACAATAGATGGGTTATTGCGGAAGTGATGGAGCATGTTGAGCATATCTTTCTCCGCCCAAGTGTCGAAGTAACGGTGATAACCGTTCTTGCATTTGGCTACATCCCATTCGTCGAAGGGTTCGACCATTACCATGAACCCCATCTCATCGCATAAGTCGATCAACTCTTGCGCAGGCATATTGTGCGAGGTACGGATAGCATCGCATCCCATGTCCTGCAGCATCTCGAGTTGGTGGCGCAGTGCACTCTTGTTGACGGCTGCCCCTAAAGGTCCAAGGTCGTGGTGGTTGCATACACCTTTGAACTTACGCACCTTTCCGTTGAGGAGAAAACCTACATTGGGCACAATCTCTATCCGGCGAATACCAAATCGTGTATCGACCCTGTCTACCACCTCGCCATTGGCATAAACCTCAGAGACGGCGTGGTAGAGCGCAGGTGTTTCGGGACTCCACAGATGAGGATTACGCAGCGTGAAGTTCTGCTCAATGGGGAGGTTGTGGCGGATATCGTAAGTGTTGTCGAGCGAGTCCAATCGAGTGCCGTTGAAAGTCAAAACGGTCTTGATGCGTATAGTCTTTCCGATAGCGTCTTGTACGGTCGTCTTAAGTCGGATACTGGCGAGTGAGTCAGTGACATAAGGCGTCGTGATATGCGTTCCCCATATAGGTACATGCACTTTGTTGGTCTCAATAAGATGCACCTTGCGGAACAGACCTGCGCCAGGATACCACCGAGATGACTCCGGTCGGTTCTGCATACGCACACTCAGTTGGTTGTTCTGTGCTTGCAGATAAGGTGTGATATCTACATGAAAAGCGTTGTAGCCATAAGGCCAAAAGTAGACTTGTTGTCCATTGATATAGACCTCCGCCTCACTCATGGCACCGTCAAAAAGCAGTTCAACTTGCTTATCTGCAGTCGGGTTGGGTAGGGTAGTCTTGTACCATGCTGCGCCCACATAAGGTAATCCTCCTGTGCGCCCAGTCTTTTCGCTCGCAGTAGTCTCAAAGTTCTGCGTCACAGCCACAGTCTGTAGGTCATTACTCCGGTCGAAGGGCCCATAGATAGCCCAATCGTGAGGTATCTCTACTCGCTGCCAACCCTTAGTAGGTAAGGTGTGTTCTGTTGTCTCGTGGGCAAAGTCCCAATAGGTAAGAAATGTCTCAGTACGCTGTGCAAAGATAGCAGTAGAGAGACAAAGTGCTAGGATGGTGAAAGTGTGTTTCATGGTGTGGTAAGTGGTTGGTTACAATTCGCTTTCCTTGAGCCGTTCGGCGTTCTCGGCAACGGTGAGTGCATCGATAACCCCTTGTATATCGCCGTCCATAAAGGCTTGGAGGTTATAGACAGTATAGCCGATGCGGTGGTCAGTGATACGCCCTTGCGGGTAGTTGTAGGTGCGTATCTTGGCTGAGCGGTCACCTGTCGACACCATCGTCTTGCGTCGTGCTGCAATGTCGTCGATATACTTCTGGTGCTCTTTGTCGTAAATCTGTGTACGCAGACGAGATAACGCCCGCTCTTTGTTCTTTGGCTGGTCGCGTGTCTCAGTACATTCAATCAGTATCTCTTGAACCTCGCCAGTGTTCGGGTTCTTCCAGTTATACCGCAGACGCACGCCCGATTCCACCTTATTGACGTTCTGTCCACCAGCACCGCCCGAACGGAAGGTCTCCCATTTAATCTCGCCCTCGTTGATATGCACCTCAAACTCGTCGGCTTCGGGCAAAACTGCCACGGTGGCTGCAGAGGTGTGCACGCGTCCTTGCGTCTCAGTCACAGGCACTCGCTGAACACGGTGAACGCCCGACTCATACTTGAGTGTGCCGTAAGCATTGGTTCCTGTGACATTGAAGATAATCTCTTTGTAACCACCAACAGCGCCCTCCGAGAAGGAAGAGATGGTATATTTGAAACCGTGTATCTCAAAGTACTTGGTGTACATACGGAACAAGTCGCCAGCAAAGAGCGCCGCCTCGTCGCCACCAGTACCACCACGAATCTCCATAACAACGTTCTTCCCGTCCTCTGGGTCTTGTGGCAGAAGCATGAGTTTGACTTCCTCCTCGAGTGCCGGTATCTGTGGCTCAAGTTCATCAATCTCCGCCCGTGCCATCTCTTTCAGTTCAGGGTCTGACTCGTTATGGAAGATGTTCTTCGCCTCTTCGAGATTGGTACGCGCTTTCTTATATTTCTCTGCGGAAGCAAGTACGCGCTCGAGCTCGTGATAGTCCCGATTGAGTCGCACATAGCGTGGTTGGTCTGCAATGACGGCAGGGTCAGTGATGAGTAGTGCTACCTCGTGGAACTTGGCTTCCAGTCCTTCTATTTTGTCTAATATGTCCATATTCTTACTTCAGTCGCTGTTCTCGTGCTGCTTGGAGGGTGTTTTGCAGTAGGCTGACAATAGTCATCGGACCTACACCTCCAGGCACAGGTGTGATATATGCGCAGTGCGGTGCGACATGCTCAAAGTCAACGTCGCCCACAAGCCGGTATCCCCGTGCGGCATTAGCATCGGGAACTCGGTTGATGCCGACGTCAATAACGGTGACCCCATCGTGCACCATGTCCTCCGTCAAGAGGTTTGGGCAACCCGTAGCAACGATGATGATGTCCGCCATGCGGCACAAGGCTTTCAGGTTGTGCGTGTGTGAGTGGCACAATGTGACAGTGGCATTGCCTCTCTCGTGCTTCTGCATCAGGAGTTGCGCCATAGGCTTACCTACTATATTCGACCGCCCAATGACCACTACATGCTTCCCATCAGTAGGTATGTCGTACCGTGCAAGCAACTCGCGTATACCTCGTGGCGTGGCAGAGACGATCGACGGCAGCCCTTGTGAGGTGCGTCCCACGTTCTCTGGCGTGAGCCCATCGACGTCTTTATGGTAGTCAATAGCCGAGGTGATATGCTGCTCATTGATATGTTGAGGCAGCGGCAGTTGCACAATAAAACCGTCAATAGCAGGGTCTTGATTGAGTTTATCTATCTCCTGCAGCAACTCCTCCTCGGTGATAGTATCCTCAAAGGCGATGCGCTCGGCTATAATACCCACCTCTTCACAGGCGCGTATCTTATTGCGGACGTAAGTCTCGCTGGCAGGATTATGCCCCACGATGACGATGCCAAGATGCGGTGCAGGATGTCCTTGTGCCACAATAGCGGCGACCTCCTCATGCAACTCGTGCCTAATCTGTTGTGCTATGTACTTCCCGTCTAGTATAGTCATCGGCGACGCATTTGTTGTACCTTACGCATCATCTTGCTTGTCTGCTCAAACTGCTTGATGAAGCGGTTCACTTCAACGATGCTCGTGCCCGACCCTTTGGCAATACGGTCTTTGCGTGAGCCGTTGAGGAGCGCTGGATTGGCACGCTCGGCAGGGGTCATCGAACCGATAATGGCTTCGATAGGTTTGAAGGCATCGTCACTAACCTCTACCCCCTTAAGAGCCTTGTCCATACCTGGAATCATCCCCATGAGGTCCTTCATGGAACCCATCTTCTTTATCTGGTTCAACTGATTGAGGAAGTCGTTGAAGTCAAACTGATTCTTGGCAATCTTCTTACTGATGCGACGTGCTTCTTCTTCGTCGTATTGCTCTTGCGCACGCTCAACAAGACTGACCACATCGCCCATGCCGAGGATACGGTCTGCCATACGTGCAGGGTGGAAGACGTCCAGTGCGTCCATCTTCTCGCCTGTACCGATAAACTTAATAGGCTTGTCAACGACCGAACGAATAGACAGTGCAGCACCACCACGCGCATCGCCGTCGAGTTTTGTGAGGACAACGCCGTCAAAGTTTATGCGGTCATTGAACTCCTTGGCGGTATTGACTGCGTCTTGACCTGTCATGGCATCGACCACGAACAGAGTCTCCGAAGGGTTGATGGCGTCTTTGATAGCGGCAATCTCCTGCATCATCTGCTCATCAACAGCCAACCGTCCTGCGGTATCGACGATAACCACGTCGTATCCAAACTTGCGCGCCTCGGCAATTGCGTTCTGCGCTTTCTTGACAGGATTGGTCTCCGTCTCCTCGGTATAGACTTTCGCATTGATCTGTTCGCCCAACACGCGCAACTGCTCAATGGCAGCAGGACGGTACACGTCGCACGCAGCAAGCATCACACGCTTACCTTTCTTGGTCTGCAAGTAGTTGGCAAGCTTCGATGCAAAAGTGGTCTTACCAGAACCTTGAAGACCCGACATGAGGATGATAGCAGGCGTACCCTTGAGGTTGATGTCAGTCGCCTCGCCACCCATGAGTTCGGCTAACTCGTCATGCGTGATCTTCACCATCAGTTGTCCAGGACGCACAGCAGTGATGACGTTCTGACCGAGCGCTTTCTCTTTGACTCGGTCGGTGAACTGCTTGGCAGTCTTATAGTTAACATCGGCTTCGAGCAACGCTTTACGTATGTCCTTTACGGTCTCGGCAACGTTAATCTCAGTGATGCGCCCCTCGCCTTTCAGTATCTTGAAGGAACGCTCTAATCGTTCAGATAGGTTATCAAACATGTTATTGAGATGTTATTTAGTCAATAATTGGTCGTTAATTAGTCGTCTTAATCGGTTAAATCCTTAGAGTCTGCAAAGGTACGAAAAAGTTCTCAAACGAACAAGCAGTGAATAAATAACGCATCTCCCCCACCACAAAACGCACCCTCCCCCGATGATTTTAGGATAATCATAGACAAAACAAGCGTCATCCTAAGCAGGTCAGATACGATGATTGTGGAGACGTGAAGCTCAGGCAGGTGCGTAAGCACTGAGTCTGCCTGAGCGAGTGAAGTCCAGTGGACTGAACAAGAATACCGTATCGAGCCCCCGTGTCGTCCGGGTTATAAGACCCGTTTTGCCATACTACGATTGTGAAGACGGCACGCCCTCGTGTCGTTTGGGTCAAAAGACCCGTTTTGCCATACTACGATTGTGAAGACGACACGCCCCGTGTCGTTCGGGTCGCAAGACCCGTTTTGCCATACTGCGATTGTGGAGACGTGAAGCTCAGGCAGGTGCGTAAGCACTGAGTCTGCCTGAGCGAGTGAAGTCCAGTGGACTGAA
>CAVJQD010000063.1:0-12668 GCA_963651555.1 uncultured Clostridium sp.
AACACGCAGTCACCAACATGAAATCACTAACACGCAGTCACCAACACGCAGTCACCAACATGAAATCACCAACACGCAGTCACCAACAATAAACTCCTCAACCCCATTCAACCCCTTCAACTTCTCCTAAACTAATAAACCAATAAACTAATAAACTCCACCTAAACTAATGCCCCCCAAAGCTCCTGCATGCTTCCCGCACACCGCATTCCTCGCACTTAGGGTTGCGGGCGGTGCATACATAGCGTCCATGGAGCAGCAGCCAGTGATGCGCACGGGGTATCTGTTCGGCAGGGATATACCGCATCAGTCGTTCCTCGGTCTGCCGTGGAGAACGACTATGGGTGGTAAGCCCGATACGCTCTGCCACACGGAAGATATGGGTATCGACAGCCATGGTGGGTTGATTATATACGATAGCGCACACCACATTAGCTGTCTTGCGCCCCACGCCGGCAAGCGTCATCAGGTCGTCTCGGTTATTAGGCACCTGCGAGTCGTAATGATCAACCAGTCGCTGCGCCATCATGACTAAGTGCTGCGCCTTGCTGTGGGGATAGGACACAGAACGGATATACTGCTGCACCTCCTCGACCGTGGCAGCAGCCATCGCCTCAGGCGTAGGATAGGCAGCAAAGAGCGCAGGCGTCACTTGATTGACGCGCTTGTCTGTGCACTGCGCCGAGAGCATCACGGCTACCAGCAACTGAAAAGAGTTATCGAAAGTCAACTCGCTCTCCGCATCGGGCATGCTCTTCTCGCACCAGTCCAACACGAAGCGAAAGCGTTCACGCAGGGTCATTGCTGCTCCTCCTCACGCATCTTCTTATACGATGCGGCAAGGTATGCCATCAGGTGACTCACCTGCTGCTGCACACGGAGCGTGTCCTCCGATATCTCTTTCTTCTGCAGACGAAGCAGCATGATGTTATAGAGGAAGCAGAGCATCATCTCCACGTCACTAATATTCGGGTCGGGAGTCTTGCTCTTCAGCAACACGAGCGACGGCTGTAGTTGCATGGTGGCAGCACGATACTGGGCATTCTCCTCCAGCAGATGCTGATGCATCTCTTCCGCCTCCTGCAAGGCGTTCTTGGCAATCTGGGTATGACCACTCTCTACCACACCTTCAGCGTGCATCATCTTGTAGAGGTCGTAAAGGAAAGGACTTTCACGCAGGCCCTCATCTTCTTCAAAAGCACGAATAAGATTCTCCATCTGCCAGAGATAGAGGATGTGCTCAATAATATTCTCAGTCTTCGATATCATCTTCAAAGGAGTTATAGTCGTCAATATAGTCGTCGGAAAGGAATGTCTCAATATCGCGTCGGTCTTTCTTGGTGGGTCGTCCCATGCCTCGGTCACGACTCGACTGGGCAGCGAGGCGTGCCAACTCGAGCAGTTCCAACTGGTCGGGTGTGGTGATGTCCTCAATATACTCTGGCACCAGTTTCGCCCCCAGCCTATTCTCCGATAGTTGCAGCACCTTATAGGTGCACACGATAGGGTTACGCCGCAGGGTGAAGACATCGCCCACACGAAACGTACGAGACGGCTTCAGTTCTTGTCCGTTCATCTTCACCCACCCACGCTTGCAAGCCTCAGCCGCCAGCGAACGGGTCTTGAAAAGACGCATCGCAAAGAGGTATTTATCAACGCGCTCTTCCACCTTCCATCAGTGTTTGTTATACACGTTCATGGTGCGCTCCACCCCTTGCAGGCAGAACGAGGAGATGATCTCGCTGCTTACCTTGAAGTGCTCCTCGAGTTGCGCCTTCTCTTCGTCGGTCCAAGTGCCGAGCACATAACTGACTTGTGCACCGTGGGCAAACTCACTACCGATACCGAAACGCAGTCGAGCATACTGCTGCGTGAGGATACACTCTTGGATGTTCTTCAGTCCGTTGTGTCCCCCATCCGACCCTTTCGAGCGCAGACGCAGCGTGCCGAACGGCAGGGCGAGGTCGTCGACGAGGACGAGCAGATGGTCAGTCGTGATATTCTCTTTCTGCAGCCAATAGCGCACTGCCGTACCTGATAGGTTCATGAAGGTGGACGGCTTGAGCAGCACCAACTCGGCGTTTTTCACACGACAGTATGCCACTGCCCCATAGCGCGAGTCGGAAAACACCGCCTCATGCTCCTCGGCAAAAGCATCTATCATACGAAAACCGATGTTATGGCGGGTATTCACATACTCATCGCCTATGTTTCCTAAGCCTACGATTAAGTATTTCATTGCTGTTTGCGTTGTTCTAGATCTTCTTTAGTCTATTACTCCCACATAAGGCAAGTTTCTTCCTACTCCGTTGTCGTCGAGTCCACAGCCTACAAAGAAATCGCCGGAGTCATCGTATATGCCATAGTGGAGCGAGACGCCCTCGTCGGTGCGAGCACAAGCGCGTTTGAGGAGGGTGAAGTACTCCACCGAGGCTGCCCCCTGCTCACAAAGCAGATGGTGGATACGGTTCACCGTCGTGCCCGAGTCGCATATATCGTCAATCACCACCACCTCTCGGTTATCGACCTTCCCCAACATATCCTCGTCGATATGTATCTCGCCTTGTTGTTTGCCGGTGTAACTGGTGGCTTTCACATAGCGTATATCCACGGCGGTGTTCAGATCGAAGAGCAGACGACTACTCAGATATACGCCGCCGGTCATAACAACCACAATGATAGGGTCGTTCTGCAGATAGGGTCGTAACTCCGTTTGCAAACGAGCAATGGCTTCGGTCACTTGTTCCGATGTGTACTTGATGATGTAACTCATACTGGGATCTCTAAAATGGATTCTTCTCTAAAAAACACAAAGAGTGAAAAGTCACAATCGGCTCTTCACCCTTTATAATCTAATCCGCCAGCGCAGTGCGGTCTAATGTCCGACTACTCAGCGGTCCGTCATCACGCATTAGCCGTAGCCGAAGCACGCGTAGCCTTAACCTGTGCTACAACGAGGCTCTTAGCGTTCATCACCTCAAGGTTATCGAAGTGGAGGTCGCTCACAAAGATCTTCTTACCAAGACCCAACTCGGTTACATCCACGATCAAACGGTCTGGGAAGTTCTTATACAAGCCGCGTACATTGAGTTTGCGGATCTCCATCGACAACTTACCACCGGCTTTCACACCTTCAGCGTGACCTGTGAGTTGCAATGGAATTGCCACTACTACTGGTTTATCTTCTGTTACCTCTAAGAAATCAATATGCAACAGGTTCTCCGATACTGGGTGGAACTGCAACTCTTTGATGATAGCGTTGTGTGCAGCACCGTCGATAGTGAGTTCAACCACCATGGTGTCAGGGGTGTAGATGAGTTTGCGAACATCAGCCACCGAGACAGTGAAAGTGATGTTCTGTCCATTGCCATAGAGGTTGCATGGAACGAGGTCTTGTTTACGGAGAGCCTTAGCAGCCTTCTTACCGTAGTCGGAACGGAGAGTACCGTTCAATTGAAAAGTCTTCATTGTTTTGAAGTGTTTTTTTTAATTGTGTTACTTTATTCGAGCAGAGTAAATATGTCTTGTGGATGCTGCTCTACTTACCATCACACGGTGCGGAGGTCTTAGTGAGTAAAGAGCGGTTTGACTTGCGTCTCACCGCTCCATACCATCATAACCACCAAAAACTATTTTTACATAGCTTGTTGTCTAACCCGGAATCGAACCAGGATCTTCAGAACCAAAATCTGACGTAATAGCCTTTATACCATTAGACAATGAGATTGCTCTCATACAACCGAAGAATGTGAAAAATCATTATCCATACCCAAAAAAACACATCCCTCAATTGCGGCTGCAAAGGTACAACACTTTTTTTTATCATGCAACAGTCCGAACATTTTTTTCTCATTTTTCTTGTTTCGCTGCGCGGGGCTTGTCTCCCGTATTCTTTGTCTCCTGCTCGATGCACGTTTTTTCCTGCTCGCTGCACTCACGAGAAATGAAAAGAAAGAAAAGAAAGAAACTAAAAGAACTTCGTCGCCGTCCTGCTCTCTTTATTTCTTTTCTTTCTCTTTGTTTCTCTGCCACGAAGTGGCAAGGAGATTTTCTCTTTATGTTCTGCCACGCAGTGGCAAGGAGATTTTTCTCTTTATGTTCTGCCACGAAGTGGCAAGGAGATTTTCTCTTTGTTTCTCTGCCACGAAGTGGCAAGGAGAGTTTTCTCTTTATGTTCTGCCACGAAGTGGCAAGGAGAGTTTTCTCTTTATGTTCTGCCACGCAGTGGCAAGGAGAGTTTTCTCTTCATGTTCTGCCACGAAGTGGCAAGGAGATTTATCGTCTAGATGCTCTAGAACTTCTAGAGAGCACCAGTCCAGCGAGCAGGGCAAGGAAGAGCAGGCAGGGGATATCGCCCAGCGGCACCGTGATAGCGCCAGGGTCACCAATATTACCGCCGATAGGCGCGCGTCGTGGTCCGCTCACAGAGGCGGTAGTGGTGGCGTAAGGACTACTTGCCCCTACGGGTGAGACATGGCTGCTGTAGGCTGAGTGGCTGACATCGGTGCGAGTAACGCTCTGCATCGAGGTCATGACCGACATGACAGCAGTACCATGTTGCGGTTGTGCGTTATACGACGGGACATACTTCTTCTGCACTCTGTAGTCGGATGTGGTGAGTAGTGTGTTAGCATCGTCGGCTGTCGCCGTCATAGTAAACGAGGCGACTGCCAAGAGGAGTACGATGCGTAGCATCCAAGAGTGCATAAACTGGTGACACATATATTCTGTTGTTTGGTTATTCGTATTCTGTCTGTCTTCTATTCTACTATCGCAGGAGGGTCTTGAGTACGGTCTGACTGTCGGTCGATCGTACGAGGATGGTATATACGCCAGTGGTGACGGTCGGCATCGACACCATAGCATCAGTGGCAACGGTGTTCAGCAGCAGTCGTCCCAGCACATCGTATACATAGACCTCGGCACCCGAAGGTAGGTTATCAACATAGAGCATACCCTCACGGTAGTGTGCTTGTGGTCCATCGCCCTCTGCCCACTCGTCAGCCGTGGTGGTCTCGGCGGCACGGCGGATGTCGAGGCTATAGCCGTTGACCGTACCCGCTGCAGTGGCTGTGAAGGTATAATCCATTGTCAACAGGTTGGCTACCACGGCACCGTTATAGAGCAGGTAGACCGCATCGGCACTACCCGTCTCGCTCAGGTCGTTATTGAGCGAGAGCGTGTACGAACCGGCTGCAGGGAGATACATACCCAGACTGATGTTATGTGCAGCTTCGTCGGCCACGGCGAGGTATGCCATCTTACCCCAAGCGGCATCGATGGTGTAGAGTTGCGGACGGACATCGGCGGCGTACATCTTCGTCAGGTCGCTTCCTATCTCGTAGTCGGCAGTGAAAGCACCCGCGAGAACGCCAGTGTTGTCGCGCAGACTGTTGTCGCTGTTGGCTATGTTCAACTCGGCAAAGATGGTCTTAGCCGTGCTCTGCACGCGTGCCGGAGCATTAAGTCGGGTGTTAGACTTCGTATAAGTCAGTTTGATACTGTCGGTAGCAGGCGAAGAGGTGGTTGGGTCGATAGCCTGCACGAAGTAAGCCTTGAACGGATAGAGTGTCACACCCGAGGCAACGCTCTGCGTATAGGTGTTGGTGTTGCCACCGTTCGGAACAGAGACATACACATTTGGTGTGTCCTCTTGTTCGCCAGTCTCGGTGTTGGTGCGACCCATCTTCATCTTCGTGTTGTTCAGTCCCTGACCATCTGTACCTTCACCAAAGAGCGAGATATAAGGTGAACCTACAAAGTTCCAACCGTGGTGACGAGCATCGGCGGTGAGGTTATCGGACCAGTTGCTGATATACGAGTACTTCTCTGTACCGTCCTCGAGGTAGTTGCTCGTGCCGGCAGGGGTGAAGTAGATCGACCGCATCAGGTCCTCGTTCGGCAAGGCGAGGGCAATGATATAACCCTTGTTGGCTTTCAGTGTACCAGTGGAAGGCATCATATACCAGTGGTAACCAGTAGCACCGAGTGAGGCAGCGGTAGCCTCTGCTTGACGGCGTTGACCGTCATAGTACTTGATACCCCAGTCAGTGCCATAAGTACCGAGGTCGAGACCGCACTGCTCCACGATATCGGATATCTTACAGTCGTACGGCAGCGAGAACGGATACCAGTAGTGTCCGTCGATACGCTTCACGTGGACTAACTTATTGATCTTGATGGTCGAGTTATCGTTGTTGATGATAGCGTACGACACGAGGTCGTTCTTAGCGTGCATGTGGGTCGTCTGTAGGGTGAAGGTCTGGTTGGCTGGTAAGTTAAGGTGACTTCCGGCATAGATATACATATCTCGGAACTCGTTGCGACCACCATTGGTGTGGGTCAGTGTGGCATTATCGCGCACCACCACATCACATTTCTTGCAGGTATCGGCTGAGAAGTGGAAGAGAGTATCGTTCTTGGTGTCGGTGTTGGCAACCACCATGATTGGCACTCGCTGCGTCTTGTTGACCATCTCCGTACCGTTATCTTTCACCACCAAACGGATGTCTTTGCAAGCGAAAGTATCAATACGGTTCACTGGGATAGTGTATGTACCGTCTGGGTTCTGATGTCCGCCTATCTCACGCAGACCACCGATCGAGTCGTAAGCAGTGTAGTAACCGGCGTAGTTGAAGTCTGCAACATAAGCGAAACCCTCGCAAGATGATTCCACGCCTGCGTCATTCGTACCATCACTTTTATATTTTGAGACAGGCCGCCCAAGCCATTCTTCTTTGGTAAATGTCATAAATGTATCTACATTGTTCGTAACGGCATTTTTACCTGACTTTACTTTATTGCTACGAACTAATAGACAGCGGTTCATTGAAAGTTCTATTATTGTTGTGTTATCTTCGATTGAATATCCTGTTCCGCACCAAGTTCTTGCATCTTTGTCATTTTCAGAAATATCACCCCAACTTGGTTTACAACTTCCCTTTTTAGGCTTACCGTTAGATTTAGATATTGCACCTAAGACATCTATGTTATCATTACCTCTTTTAAGAGCGAAAGACTGCTTACCAGAAAATGACAATTTGTCATCTCCAGTTGTAGGTAACTCATAAAAAGATGATATAACCGTAGAACTTAGTTGATCTTTAACACAATTAATAATCGCAGTATCCTTTTTAGCATTATCACCAGTTTCATATCCTTTACACCAAAATATAAGTTCTTCATTCGGACAAATATACCCTTTCTTATAATGCCCATAAGAACTTAGACTAATCGTTATCTCCCAACTACTGATACCATAACTAATAGAGATATTTGCCAATGATAACGTATCCGGTGTACCATTGTATACACCTACCAACTTCACATTACCCGTTGCCTCATAATATTTCGAGAAGAACAAATCCTCCGCAATATTTGCTTCACTTGCATCCCCGTGTGCTTTTTGTCCCTCGATGACTACGCTGACGTCGCTGCCTTCGGTGTTGACATTGACGATGATAGAGTCTTGGAACCACTCGACTACGCTTATCGCCGAGGTCTCCGTGGTGAACTCCTCAATAGCAGACCCACACGACCCGCCGGCAAAGACTTGATAGTAGTATTTCGTGTTCTGCTTCAGCCCCATCAAGTCGCATGGCGAGGTGACCTTGGTAGTATCTTTCACCAGGTTCGCACCCGCCGCATCAGAATAGACCTTCACCGTACTCGTAGCCGCCGTAGCAGTCCAAGAAATGGTAACACTATTAGATGATGCATAAGCACTTAGATTGCTCGGTACATCGTCGCAGTCGGTAGTGGTGAAGGTTGTAGTGGCTGTCTCGGAGCAGTTGTCGCCCGAGGTTATCTTCACTCGGATATACAGGGTATAGGAGGTCGTGGCAGTCAGTCCCGAGATAGTGGCGGTGGTGATGCCGCCGGTGGTGCTGATAGTGAGGTTGTCGCTACTCCAATTCGTTTGGTCAGTGCTGTACTCATACGCCGTTACCCCCGATATCTCTGCCCACGTGAGGGTCACCTTATTCGATGCAGCGGTGGTACTCTTGATACTCGGCGCATCATAGCGTGTGCAGGTGTTCTCTACCGGCAAGAAGCGCAATGTAGCCGTCTGTTTGTAGTTGGCAATCTTACCTTCTTTTGTATTGTAACCAAGGTATCTTCCTGCCTCCGATTTCTCTACACGTACAGTATAGTCTGCAAAGTCGGAGGACATCAGTTTCCACGGCTGTGCCTCGTTGCTGTTTCCTGTGCTGAGCCATATATGCGTTTCATCAGCAGTCGTTGATGCTTGCAGATAAGCGTTGGCGCTGACACTCTGCAGACGGATAGCATTGGCGCAGGTGTTAGCGGTGTTACGCGCCGCACCCTTATAGAGAGCCGTCGTCGGTGCTTGTGTGGCCTTTGTCGGATTACTCTCGTCGTCCACCGTGATAGAGTATGGTGCTTTGACAGTAGAACCTGAACCCGTCTCAAGGTCACTCGGCAGTGCCACCCAACCATCCGTGGTCTTTGCTGCTATCACAAACTGCTCAGGCAACGAACGGCCTTGCACATCAATCGTGGCAGTAGCATATTCGGTAGAACCTTTATACTTATAGACCTTCAGCAGTATCTGTCCGGTCTCAGTCGTATTGTCCGCAGTCGGCTTATAGACCACAATGAGTTTCTGTGAGAAAGTCGCATCGGTGCAATTGGTCGTCAGTGTCAGTTTACTACTACCGCTACCCGATGTTCCAGCCGTCTTTATCGTGAAGTTTCCACTCGTCACCTCTGCCGAGATAGACACAGCAGCAGCGTCCTCATTCTTATCAAGACTTGTTGCCGACACTTCCATCGTATCCGCCGCCTCTACCCATATATCCTTTGCCGAGGTCACATGGATACCCTTTGTGCCGGTGATATACACGCCGCAGGATGGGGAAGAAGTGAATGCGTGTTTCCGAGTATAGAGATATAACGTGTTCGTATTGTACTTATAGTCAGAGAAATACACTACGCTGCTTTTAGTATAAGCAGAAAGATAATTACCAGCTGATTGTTTTACATTAACATACCATTTAGAGTCGTCTGGATGAGTGATAAAGTACTTTGTAGTAGCCGTTGTTCCCATCGAGAATGCACTGCCACTTGCCGTAAGGTATTCTCCTGTGCTTAAACTTTGGAATGAGTAACCATTGGTTGCATCACCAATAAGTTTCCAAATTATGGTATTATCTGTTACATCTTGTATTTTAGACACTACATCGTCATCCTCCTCAACATTTACATATTTCGACTCCATTTTTCCTGTATTAGTAGTAGATGGAGTACAAGTTAATGCATATTCAGATGAAGCATCAGAATCATATCCTGTTAGTATATACTCTCCGCCATTTTGCACATCTACATCTGCATCTGCTATTTGAAAGTCGTTAGAACCAGATGGTACATAACGATACACCGCATACAGAGTTGCCCCACCTTTCGGCATGGTGTATTTCGTAAAGTCTACTTTAGTGTAAGAAGTAGTGCCGTCTGTTACTTCGGTAGCAGACCAGCCGTCGAATACATAGTTGATAGGGTCGGTGCAGACGCCTGTAGGGTCTGCTGGTGCAGTAACCGTTGCACCAGTGTAATAGTTACCTGCCGAAGTGACCGTCCCTCTATCATTGGTCTTGAGTTCATACTCTTGGCAGGTGACGGTGGAGGATACGGCTATCTTCTGCTCCGTTATCTCCGTACCCGAGATAGTGATATCGCCGCTGTAACCATTCGAGCGCGCAATAGCCGAGTACGCACGGACATATACCTTACCGGTTATCTTACCTGCGTTTTCACCCGCTCCAGTAGGCGTGAGTGTCACGCTGGTAGCGTATTTGCTATTGTCACTTTTGTCGGTAGATACGAGGAATCCTTCCGGTGCTGTAACGGTGATAGTCTGTGTGAGGTTGTAGTTCGTACCGAGTGTGATCGTTGCCGCCGAACTCATGCTCGTGGTATCGCCACATGCTACGTCGAAGGTGTTCTTGTCGATAGTAGCAGTACCAAAGACAGGGTTCTTTGTGATGGTGATAGTCTTTGTATCTTTGCCGCCGCAATAAGTAACGCCACCTACCGTCGCAAGGTCTTGTTGTGCGGTGATGGTGTAAGTCCCTGCAGCAGAGAACACCAATTGGCTGCCGTTGATAGTGCAGCCCGTCGTCGGAGTGATGGTATAGGTAGGTGTTGCCCCATTACCTTCTGCGCACGTGAATCCGATAGCCACTGTGCCATCCTCACCGAGGTTAGCAGTCGTAGCGTATACCGTGAGAGAGAGCGGACTTTGTGGAGCAGTACAATCAGCACATTGGGTGACGTAGTCGGTGTAACCTGCTGCTTTCTTGAAAAGTTGGATTGCAGATTGCTTACTCGACTCATATATAGCAAAACGAGGATCACTTGTGTTCCAACGAATATAGTTTGTCGTGTACTTGACATTTCCTATTGAACCGGCACCTAATGTCCACTCACAAACTTGTGCTTCATAAGATTTCTGCCATCTTAATTTGCCACCAGTTCCCGAGCTACTACCTAAATAACTATCATCACTCACACAATAGAGCGAATAGCCGTTTGCGGTTTTCGTAGCACGATATATTAAAGCTTCTGTTGTCGTATTGGAAGCGATTGTCTTAGTAGATGAGGTGTAATAAGAACTGATATTTGTGTAAGTAGCATAAGTATTAGCATCTTGATTACCAGAATGCGTATTCATAGCATTGGTATTGTCGTACACGATTAGATAATCGCCACTCCAATCGGTCAATTCCGTTTCTACTAATTCAAAGTCACCATCCCCACTCTTATCCGCAAACACAGCATAGTAAGTAATATTTGCCGTAGGGATGGTAGATGAGGAAACGAACTCGGGTGCGGTAGAACTTGGCGTGTTGCCGATATTGGTTGCACTCCAACCAACGAATACCTTATCCGGACAACCACCAGGGGCTGCGGGAGTGGTAGGTAGTTTCAATGTATTACCTTCGGTTACCGTTGTAGTACTACTACCATCCGGAGTACTCCACGTGATAGTGTATTGCGCCAATGCAGTAGTTGTGAAATCCACATCTGTCTCTGCGCTCTCGCAATAGCGGTGACCGTCGCCGATGGCTGTGACTGAAGCGGCATATTGAGTATTAGCAGTCAGTCCCGTGAGAGTATACGAGGTAGTTGTTACAGTTTCTGTCTTTTCGTTAGTACCATCTGTAACATATACCTTATATCCGCCAGTAGCATTAGCCACAGCGTCCCATGTGATGGTTGCTGAGGTAGTGGTAATGGATGAGGTCTTGACATTGGTCGGTGCAGAGAGTTGGTCACAAGAACTGAATATGCCCTTTACCGACACATCATAATTAGGCATTGTGAAGGTGTTACCTGTGATGTCAGTGCCATTTACTTGGTAGTTATTGAAATAGTAGCCATCGTTTTCTTCACAGGAAAGTGTAACGGTTGCCCCCTCGCACGCAGAGGGCGGGTCTGCGGTCACTGTTCCACAGATGTTCTCCTGAATAGTGATATTGTGCTTGGTACAAGCTGACTCGTAAGTAATAGTGTATGATTGGATATATAACGAATTGGTTGTACAAGAAATAGTAATTACCACATTTTCTCCGTCTTGTATAGCATAAGCAGAATTGGCTAATGAAACCGTAATATCTTTATAGGAATTACTATAGGCAGTGTTATCATACCACTTATTAAATGTTGTAGTAGAGAGATTCGCAATCGTAGTTGTACCTGCTACTGCTGAGAAATTACCTGCTCCACTGCTTTTATTAGACTTCATATTTAAGACAATACCGGTAATCTTATTGTCTGAAAAACCGGATAGAGTGAGTGTCGCACTCTTACTACTAGTTAGTTGTGTCGCAGTTGCATACGTTTGACTATAAGTCGCAGAAGAACCGGTGGGGGCTGTGCCTGATGTCGTCACTGCATCTTTTGCAGAGACTGTATATTTAACCGTTTCGGCAAATACATTCCCGACAGAGAGTGTCATCAACGCAGTAAGTGCAGCAACAAAGTAAAATTTCTTCATATTGAAAGATGAGTTTGATTCGGTTGTGAGATTGGTTGGCTTGTTTCGTTTCATCATACTATTTCTTCAGATTACAAGATTAAATCCTGTTTTGCTCTTAATTGTTTCCTGCAGTTGGCGATACATCATATTGTTATAAAAAAGAGCAAAAGACCGCTCGAGAGAGGTTTAATCTCTCAAGCAGTCTTTGTGTTAGTTCAACATTATGCATATCGTTTTGCTACAAGTATCGTATCATATCACCGTCCTTGAATAGCATCCACCCCATTATGCTGTCGTTTTGCTATTATTCCATCAAAGTGTTTTTCATGTTGTCATTGTATGTCCCGTCCCCATTGTCAAAACCGCTGCAAAGGTAGTGCTTTTGTTTTGAATGCACAAGAGGGGAAGGCGGGAAAATTTCTAGATCTTCTAGATCTTCTAGATACTCAAGTTCTTCTAGATGTTCTAGTCCTCTATTCGCCGACAACGGTAGGGAGGAATATTTTTTAAGGGATGTTCTAAAAATTGCTTTTGAGATGATTTGTGGAATTTTATTTAGTAGATGGTTGGCTTGAACGAAGGAGCAATGCGAGCATTGTGACTGAGTGAAAGTCAAGCAGATACAAATAAAAACCACAAAGCACTCAAAAAGTGGAGAAACATCCAA
>CAVJQD010000064.1:0-11757 GCA_963651555.1 uncultured Clostridium sp.
CAAGATATTCGAGGCAAAGGACGTGTGCAAACGCTATGGCGAAGTATGTATCTTGCAACACTTTAACTATGTCTTCGCACGCTATGAACGGCTGGGTATCATAGGCAATAATGGTGCAGGTAAGACCACTTTCTTACGGCTCTTGCTGGGTATCGAACCGCCTGACTCGGGCGTCTTTGACGTGGGAGAGACTGTTCGCTTTGGCTATTATGCACAGTCGGGACTGAAGTTCCAAGTGGGTAAGCGAGTGATAGATATCATCACCGATGTGGCAGAGCAAGTGCAACTGCAGGATAAGCGTATCTCGGCATCACAGTTCTTGCAGCATTTCTTGTTTACTCCCTCGCAGCAACACGACTATGTGGAGAAGTTGTCGGGCGGTGAACGACAGCGTCTTCACTTGTGTTATATCTTGATGCAGCAGCCTAACTTCTTGGTATTGGACGAACCTACCAACGACTTGGATATTCCCACCTTACGTATCCTTGAGGATTGGTTGCAGCAGTTCAAAGGTTGCCTTATCGTGGTGAGTCACGACCGCTATTTCATGGACCGCATGGTCGACCACCTCTTTGTCTTTAAGGGTAACGGTATAATAGAGGACTTCCCTGGTAACTATACGGAGTACCGACTGCAGAGTGAGAATAAGACCGAGGATAGCAAGCGTGAGAGCGTAGTTCCAACCAAGGTTAAGCCTCGTTTGAATGAGGAACATAAGCCTCGCCGCTTGTCGTTCAAGGAGCAGAAACGCTTGCAGGAGATAGAGGCACTGTTGCCTCAGTTAGAGGCGGAGAAAGCCCATATAGAGCAACGCTTATCGGGTGGAGTACTCTCGGAGAAGGATATACAAGACCTCTCGGCTAGGTATACCGAAGTAAAAGAGCAACTCGACCTTTGTGAGTTGGAGTGGTTAGAGTTGAACGAGGAGTGAGACAGGCTGCTTGCTACTTCCCTTGCGTTTGCTGGTCACTATGAATATAGTTGAGTAGTTCTTGCACCGCAATGGCTTGGTCGATGTTCTTGAGTATGCATTCCTTGCCTTTATAGAGCGACACCTTATCTCTGCCGGCACCTACATAACCGTAATCGGCATCTGCCATCTCACCTGGTCCATTGACTATACAACCCATGATAGCAATCTTATAGTGCGATAGTTCAGGGTAATGCGATATGGCTTGTTTCAGTTCGGCAACGGTCTTCTCGAGGTCAAACATCGTTCGCCCACAGCCAGGGCAAGAGACGAACTCTGTCTTATATCGCTGTATGCCTGCGGCTTGCAAGATATCTTGACTCAAACGATGTAGTTGCTCTTTGCTGAAATGAGGGTTCTTCAATAGCAGTTGACGGTAACCCTTATCCCATAACACTCGTCCGCACTCAGCAGCCGTATGCAAGGAGAATAGTTCCCAATCGGCTTCGTCGCTGCTAAGGCATAGTTGCTGGTTCGCAGCGTCATCGTCTAAGACAATATGTCCACTGTATCGTATCGACTGAGTGTCAGCAAAGTAATCCCTCAGTGCTTGCGCAACGGGTATCTCTTGTTCGGGTGCTTCGCTGAGGCTGACTCGGATAGTATCGCCTATGCCTTCGGCAAGCAAGGCTCCGATACCCACGGCCGACTTGATGCGTCCATCTTCGCCTTCTCCTGCTTCTGTCACGCCCAGATGAAGAGGGAACGCCATACCTTCCTTATCCATTGTCTCGACTAAGAGGCGGACCGTGGTCACCATTATTCGGGTGTTGCTTGCCTTGATGGAGATGACTATATCGGCGAACTGTTCTTCGACAGCAATACGGAGGAACTCCATGACACTCTCTACCATGCCTGCAGGGGTGTCGCCATATCGTGACATGATACGGTCGGATAGACTACCATGATTGACACCGAGGCGAATAGCACAGTGGTGTTCTCGGCAGATGTCAAGCAGATGTGTGAAACGAGTACGCAGTCGTTCCAGTTCTTGCTGGTAACTGGTCTCGGTATAGTCGATGTGTTGGAACTTACGAGCAGGGTCGATGTAGTTCCCTGGATTGATACGCACTTTCTCTACCACGCAGGCGGCTGCTTCGGCCACTGCTGCTTGGAAATGAACATCTGCTACGAGCGGAATAGCATGTACGGCTTGATGTATCTGCTTGAGAGACTCTACCTCGCGCAGTCCTTGCGTAGTGAACCGCAGTAGTTCGGCTCCTGCATCAATACAACGTTGGGCTTGGGCAATAGAACCTTCGATATCGTTCGTTGAGGTGTTCGCCATGGTCTGTATACGTATGGGGTATTCGCTCCCGATAAAGAGGTTACCGACTCGAGTAGTGCTAGTCTTGCGACGATTGTAGGTGAATGGAATAGTCATGATAGTGATGTTATTGTAAGAACTTCTTGTTATATAATAATATACCTATGTTGATGCCAATGTTCCAATCGTTACTCGGGATGGAGTAGTAATTGGCATAGAGTGCTGCAGAACCTCGTTGGAAGGTGTAGACCATGCTGCTTTCTGCAATGAAGTGCACATCCTTGAATGGGGCAGAGTAGTATGGCGTGTTATCTTCGTTCATCTCGATAGTCTGTATCGGTGCAAAAGCGTAGCCTTCAAGTCGTATCTGCCAGTTGTCGGTGATGAGGATGATAGGCTTGATACCGGCTGCGAGGTATTGGTTTGCACTGAAGTCAATGTTACGCACCGCCTTGCTATGTGGCGTTGGAGCATATTGGCGTGCCTGTAGCATGGTGGCAGTGTAGTTACTCAGGAACGGTCGTATCGAGTAGAACGCCTCTGCTTCCAGTCCGAGAGAGAAGTGCTTGGCAAGACGAAAGTAGCCATCGTAATGCCCGTAGGCTTGCATCCAAAGCGAGAACTGGTTGGAGGTGTTGGTATACTCGTACTGGTTTGATGCCGAGTTCTCCACGCCCCCTGGCATCATAAGACTGATGTTCCAACGGTGTCCCTCCGTTGGGAAAGTCTGGTGGTTAAGCGAGTTACCCTCCAGTTGCAGGTAGACATTGAATAGCGAGTAACGGCTATCGTCTCGGATAGTATCGCTCAGCGTGGTATAACGCCCGATGTTGTACTTATCAAGCATGCCTGCGCCGCCGACACCCAACTCCATTCGGGCTTTCATTGTAAGGGGCATACCTACCGACAGTTTGCCATAAACCTCCATCTCTTGAAAAGAGAGTGGACGGTTGGCAAAGGAGAAGAACCGCACATCGTTGGTGTAGTTAAACCGGTGGGCTACTATCTCGCCTTTGAGATAACAGAGTGGGGTGAAGTCGAAGCGTGAGTAGGCTGCGACCGACATATAAGTTCGTCCCACTTGTGCATCGATACCGGCTTCGAGAGGAAAGCGTTTGATATCGTGATAGTCGAGTCCAAGATAGAACTGCGTGGGGTTGGAGGTGGATATATTACCGCCTAAGCCTACCTGCAGTTGGTCTCGCGTGCGGATGTCCAATAGCAGCCGGAACGCATTGATGGTGGTATCATATTGCGCATGCGGTATGACCTCGGATATGACCTCATCGGAGATAAGCCGATAGTAACTATCGAGGAACTCGTCGTAGGTAAGATTGACCTCTTTGTTTCGACCCATGAATATCTTGCGCAGATAGGTCTCTTGTTCGGTGCTGATACCTGTGAACTGCACATCCCGAAAGAAAAGTTGGGGTACCTTATCTCGGAACGCTTGCCTCTTCTGTGCCAGTTGTTCCTTTGTCTGCCGCTGCGTAACACTCTGCCGTATCTCATCGATATGCGCCATGGTAGAGTCGTAACCCAACTGAACAAGCGTCTCCACTTGTGAAAAGTCCCAACTGTTTATCTTATCCCAAGAGAAGTTGAGCAATAGTCCATCGTCGAGGGAGTAGTTCGTGCTATGTACTATCATCTTCTCAAGTAGGGCGAGTAGGTTGCGTTTATCGGGTCTGCCGCTGTTGTGACTGACGTTACTACCAATGATATATGCAGGCTGAAACTCCTCTTGCGCCACATCGACAGGGAAGTTGTTATATATACCTCCGTCGTAGAGGATTGTGCCTTCGTAGTCAACAGGGCGGAACATGAATGGGAAAGACATACTCGACCGTATGGCATCGCCTAAGTCGCCGTGAGAGAATACCACAGCATGTTTCTCGTAGATGTCGGATGCCACGCAGCGAAAAGGTATCATCAGGTTATTGAAGTCGCCTTGTATGGCTCCATTCGTAGCACCGCACATCTCCATTACGGCAATGTTCATCAGTTGCGGATTGGAGATATTCGTCGGGAGTATATAAGGCGTAAAGGTGAACTTCTTTCCCACCTTCTCTCGTTGCTTATAGGTCTTGATACCTCCAACGGAAGTAAGACCATACGAGTCCTCTTCTTTATGTATCTTGGCACTAATGCTGAACCATTCGGGTGTGGGTTCGCTTTGTCGGTAGAAGTAACGGTTCTTGGAGTCTACTTCTCCGAGAAACCATTGCCGGAACTTATCTGAGCCAATGAGTGAGGCTATCTCGTCGGTAGTCCAACCGCTGGCGTAGAGTCCTCCAACGATAGCGCCCATAGAGGTACCTGCAATATAATCGATAGGTATATCGTTCTCCTCGAGTGCTTTGATGACGCCTATATGTGTGATACCTCGTGCCGAACCGCCACTCAATACGAGTGCCACGCCTCCGTCTGCACGACAGAGAGCAATGGATAGTATACAGCAAAGGAAAAGACTAAGACTTCGGTGTGTTTGCATAGTAATGTTTGGTTTATGTGTTGTAATGATAGGCTGCCTTTTAGAGCAACATGGCTCCAATAAGACCTATCGTAAAGGTAACAATCAGTCCCGTAAGATATCCGACGACTACTTGTATCTCGGTGTGTTCGTTAAGGTATAGCCGTGCCCACATAACAATCCAACTCGCAAGGAGTATGCCCAGCCATGTCCAGTAAGCAAAGAACCCTGTGTAATACCCATAGGCGAGTGCTGCACCGAGCAATGCTCCAAGCATGGTGAGGTGTGCGCTAATCTTCCAACGGAGGTTGATAAGGGCGATCAAGAACAGACTTACAATAGCCCCAATGGCAATCGTACAAATTATTGGCGGCATGCATAGTACTTTGCGCAGGAAGAAATACCACAAGACGGCGGATACGATACTGTAGGCGTAGGGTATATTGCGACTGTGTCTCTCCGACATATAGGCTCTACTGATATCGCCTCTCCAAAAGAGTAACATAGCCGTGAACGGTATGATGAAGGTCAGTAGGAACGTACCTATCACGAAGATATAATACCATCGATTGGGTATGAAACCTGTATTCAAATGGGCTAACATTATGCTCAGCAGGACTGTGGCATAAGAGGGCACCAATATGGGGTGCAGCAAGATGCTTATTATTTGTGCTAATCGTTTGATAATGGTAGTGTTTTTAGGGTTAATTATATGGTAACTCGCAGTCGTGCTACGGGTATATTGAGTTGTTTGCGGTACTTGGCAATGGTGCGTCGTGCGATATTAAAGCCTCGGGCTTGCAGTGCCTCCACCAACTTATCATCGTTGAGTGGGTCACGCTTATCCTCGTTGTCAATTATCTCCGTGAGTGCGTTCTTGATGGCTTTCGTTGCCACTTCTTCGCCATTGTCGTTGGTCATCGACTCTGAGAAGAAGAACTTAAGCGGAAACACTCCAAAGCGTGTCTGCACATACTTCGAGTTCGACACACGCGAGATGGTCGATATGTCGTATCCTGTCTTATCTGCCACATCTTTGAGAATCATAGGCTTAAGCAGACTCTCATCGCCGTCGAGGAAGAAGTCGCGTTGTATCTGCACGATAGCCGTCATCGTGCGGCGTAGTGTCTCGTTACGCTGACGGATAGCATCGATGAACCACCGTGCCGAGTCTATTCGATCTTTGATGAAGGATATCGCATCCTTCTCTTCCCGAGTGTGCGTGTCTTGCCGTTGGTAGTTCTGCAGCATCTCGTTGAACTCCGTACTGACTCTCAACTCCGGCACATTGCCATTATTGAGCGAGATAGTTATCTCCTCTCCATCGGTCTCGACAATGAAGTCGGGTATGATGGTGTGTCCCGTAGAGTAGATGTCTTGTTGCAGGGAGTTACCTGGCTTAGGAGTGAGATGTCGTATCTCGTTCTCTGCCTCACGCATCTGTTGGTCGGTGATGCCAAGGCGTTCGGCTATCTTAGCATAGTGGTGGGTGGCAAACTCCTTGTAGTACTTCTGCAGAATCTTTGTTGCGAGTTCAACGGTAGGCGTCTGCTGCTTGCGTTGCAGTTGGAGCAAGAGACACTCTTGCAGGTCTTTTGCACCCACGCCGGCAGGCTCGAAGTTACATTGGATAAGGTGGATGATATCCCGTATCTCCTCATCGCTGATGTCGATGTTCGCATGAAAAGCAAGGTCGTCGGCAATCGACTCGGGTTCACGAGTGAGATAACCGTTCTCGTCGATGTTCCCCACGATATACTGCGCCACTTTGCGTTTCTGGTCAGAGAGAGGTAATAGTCCCATCTGTCCTTGCAGATACTCTTGGAACGACTCGCCAACAGAAAACGGAGTCTCGTCTTGCTTATCGTCGGGCGAGGCGTTGTTGCTATGCAGCATATAGTCGGGCGTATCGTCGTCGGAGATATAATCATTGAGGTCGAAGTCGTCGTTCTGCAGTAGACTATCCTCCTCGTTCTCAGGGTCTCTGTCCTCTCCGTTCCCGTCCTTATCGCCGTAGTCGTCGAATTCTTCGTTCGACTCGTTGTTGTCGGCCTCCTTGCTATCATCAACACATTCAAGACCAGGGTTCTCTTCTATCTCACGCTCAATCCGTTGCTCGAGTTCGAGCGTAGTATACTCAAGCACTCTCACTTCCTGAATCTGCATCGGAGTGAGTGTGGCTCGTTGTTTGAGTGTGGCTTCTTGTGTTAATGATGTGTTGGTGGCCATGTTGACGTGTTGTTATCTTGTCAAAGAGTTGATAGTTTGAATGATATAGTCTTGTTGCTCGTGGTCGAGTTCGGTGTGCATTGGTATGCTCAGTACCGATTGTGCCAGACGCTCTGCCACAGGGAAGTCTCCTTCTTTGTAACGAGGGTCTTGGTAGGCTTTCTGCAGGTGCAGTGGCACAGGGTAGTATATCATAGCCGGTATTCCTTTCTCGATGAGTTGCTCTCGAAGTGCATCGCGTGAGCCGTTGAGTATGCGTAGTGTATACTGGTGGAACACGTGGGTGGAGTAGGGCATGCGTGCCGGTATGAGTAGGTTCGGATTAGATGCGAACCCTTTGTCGTAATACTCGGCGGCGGCTTGGCGGCGTTGTGTATACTCGTTGAGATGTGGCAACTTAGCATTGAGCACTGCGGCTTGGATACTATCCAAACGCGAGTTGACACCCACGGCATCGTGATGATAGCGTACTACCATACCGTGGTTAGCGATAGCGCGCATACGCGCTGCCAACTCGTCATTGTCAGTGAAGATTGCACCACCGTCTCCGTAGCAACCAAGGTTCTTCGATGGGAAGAAAGAGGTGCAACCGATGTCGCCAATACACCCTGCTTTCTTGCGACTGCCATCGCTGAAGATACACTCTGCATTGATGGCTTGGCAAGCATCTTCTACCACATAGAGATTATGCTCTTTGGCTATCTGCAAGATCTCTTCCATATTGGCGCATTGCCCGAACAGATGTACAGGCACGATAGCCTTCGTGCGAGGTGTGATAGCACGGCGCACAGCATCGGCCGACATGTTGAAAGTGTCCCATTCGACATCCACTACCACCGGCGTGAGGTGCAGCAATGCTGCCACTTCGGCGGTGGCAATGAAAGTGAAGGTTGGGGTGATGACCTCGTCGCCTGGCTTGAGTCCTAAGCCCATGAGAGCAATGAGTAGTGCATCGGTGCCGTTGCCTACAGGGATGACATTGCGTACACCCAAGAACTGCTCGAGGTTATGCTGGAAGTCGGTTACCTGTTTGCCCTTTACGAAAGTGGCGGTATCAAGTACCTCTTGTATGCCAGCGTCGATATCTTGCTTGATTGCTTGATATTGCGTTTGCAAATCAACCATTTGTATCTTTTTCATGTTTGTAGAGTGTTATTTGTAGTGTGTTAGTGTTCTATTATATACTCAACTTCCGACGGATTGATGCGATAGCCGAGTATGTGTCGATTGTTTGTTACGATGCTGATAGGCAGTATCTTGACCTTGTTCTTAGGGAAGGTACATTGCGCTTGCAGGTCTTTCTCTGTGACATCACTGAAGTGAGCCATCTCCACTTTCACTACCACATTCACTTCGGCAGGAAAAGTGCGCAGGTGCATGTCTTTCGGAACACCCTTGGCTACGATAGGTACTGTGAACGATTTCTCGGTATATTGCCCAGCGAAGGTCTGTATCTGCACCTTTGTGGTTGAAAGTCGAGTGCCTGCTGGCTGAATGAGTGGCACTTCCGCACAGAAACTGTCCTTGATATTATGAAAGACCTGCTTCTCGGTGTAGATATACTGGATAGTATCTAACACCTCTTTGGGTGCATAGACCGTGACCTGTTCGGGTTGGATAGTCGTCTTGCCGGTTATTTGATACTGCGAAGCCGGTTGCAGTTGCCCGTTGAAGATGACCTTCACTTTCTTATGCTTCTGCTTCTGGAAGTCGCGTACGATAGTCTCGGGTGTGATGCGTTGCAGTTTGGCAGTACCTTGCAGTTGGTCGGTGATGCGCTGCCGTATCTGCTCGGAGTAGATAGTGATCTGTCCGGCATTGCTCTTGAGTTGACTCGATAGGTCGAACTGTATTGGCGTGAAACTGCCTTTCTTATAGATGCGAAGCCGCTTGCCTTGGTCGCGCACCACAATATGTATGTTCGTGGGCAGAGCCTCAGTGAAGACTACATCCTCGGAGATACCGACAAACTCCACGGGTATGTCGATACCTCGTTCTCGAACGGAGTTGAGCGAGTGTCCGAACCATAGTATGGTGGCAAAGAGCAGAAAGAGGCAGAATGTCGCCAAGTTCCTCTCGTGGAAGAAGGTCTTGAGCAACTCCCAGAGAGACCGCAGTCGTGTTTTTGTTTTGGCGGAGCGCATATCCCTATGATGCACTATGCTTTCTCGTTGGTTGCTTTCTCAGCGTCATCGGCACTTACGTAAACCGAACCTTTATCCACTTTGATAGTGATGTCTTTAGCAATCTCGATGATGAATGTGGTCTCGTTGATCTCTTTGATGATGCCATAGATGCCACCAGCGGTCACTACCTTGTCGCCTTTCTTGAGGGCGTCGCGCTGCTTCTGCAGTTCTTTCTGTCGTTTAGTCTGAGGACGAATCATGAAGAAATAGAAGACTACGAAGATAAGAATCATCATAATCCAGAAGGACCAACCTGCACCTTGTTGCTGTGCAGCAGCATCTTGTAAAAGAATGAAGTTAAGCATGTTATTTACTGTTTAGTGTTATTATTATCGTTTGTTCGATCTCGTTTATTTGACAGCCTTGAGCAGTTTGTTATCCGCTTTGAGGTTAGCCACTGCCATGTCGAGTATACCGTTGATAAACATTGGGCTGTTCTCGGAGGAGTACTCGCGGGCAATGTCGATATACTCGTTCATGGACACTTGCAACTGTATCTCAGGGAAAGAAGTTATCTCTGCGAGTGCCACCTTAAGGATAACCATATCCATATACGATACTCGCTCTTTGTCCCAGTTTTTGAGGCATGAGGCGATGATCTCCTCATACTCGTCGGAGCGGGTCAGCACATTGTGCAATAGCCGTTTGCCAAAGTCGTGTTCGTTGAGCGTATCGCCAAAGTCGTTGTTGCTCTCTTTGTCGCTTTGGAAAGGCTCAAGCAAGGGCTGGTCGGCTCCGCTCTCTTCCTTGAAGCGTTTGATAGTCTTCTCAATGTAACTGATTATCAAGTCCACTTCAACCGTCCAGTCTCTGCCGTCGAGGGCAATCTCGAGTTCTTCGAGCGCATTCTCAAGTTCATTATTGTTGGTGAGTACCGAGGTGAATATCTTTCGCCATACGGCTTTATCGCTGGCGTATGAATCGTCCTCGCTGCTCATATACTCCGTATAGATAGGCGATTCGGTGATCTGCTTATAGAGAATGTTGAGCGACTCGTGAGCGGCGTCCCAACTGAGTTTGCGAATCTCGAGTTCGTTCTGCAAGGTGTGGTTCTCGAAGAGTTGTTGTGCAAATCGGTTGTTGATGAACTTCCTGCTGGGTGCAATCTCTGTATGCATTATCTTCGCCCGTTCTTGCGCCTCCTCAATGCGCGTCTCGGCATAGCGTGTCATCTCGTAAACGAAGTCGAGCAGAAGTAGATAGAGATTGTAGGTGTCGTTGTACGACTTCTCTAAGAGACTGTCGATATATGGCAGCGTGAGGCGTTTCCGTTTCTTGTTGTCTGCAGCGTCCTCGCCTTGTGGGGCTTCACTCTGGAAGTATGCGAATGCTGCTTGTAGTACCTTGATGCGTACTAATGTTCTGTTGATGAGTGTTCTATTTTGTCCTTGCGGACTCTCTGTTGAATGGTCGTTCATAACGGGTAATTATTATCTTGTAATGGTGTGTAACATCGGTGCACAATAACTGCGCAAAAGTACGCTATTTTCTGCGAAGTGGCAAATGGATTGCGATATTTTTTATGCCATACCGCCTCGTTGCATGACAAAGGCGCACATTGTGTTTTCATTAGTGTGCTACTAAAATTATTATTTTGTGACAGGGAAACTGCCAGTTTGGCAGATAATTCTTGTATCACACTATATATTGCAAAAACCGTGCCAAAGTAGAAAAATGAATCGTCCCACTAACAGACCGCACTGCGTGCTAAAGGACAACGGACCGCTGCGCTATCGGACTTACTCGGTCAAAAAAATCTAAAAAACGTTCTCCCTTAAAGCCCATAAAAAGCCCATTAAAACACAACCACTAACATAAAATCACCAACATGCAATCCCCAACATGCAATCACTAACACGCAGTCACTAACACGCAGTCACCAACATGCAATCACCAACACGCAGTCACAAACTTTTTTTTTCGTCGATTGTTTGTGGGGTTGATAGGAATGTAGTACCTTTGTCGCTTGAAAAGAGTTCGCACGGAGCAAGTGCTTCGTTGCGGCAATAAAAGAACAGTATAGATGGAAAATCGTAGATTTGAAGACAAGAAGGAGCCAGAGATAGTATACTCTCGCTCGGTGAAGGCTGGAAAACGTATCTATTACTTAGACGTTAAGAAGGCTCGTAATGAGGATTTGTATCTCTGCATTACCGAAAGCAAACGTAAGTCGGGTGCAGAGGAGGAAGTGCCTGTGTTTGAGAAGCATAAAGTGTTTCTCTATAAGGAGGATTTCGCTCACTTTACAGAGGGTTTGAATGATGTGATTCATTATGTAGAGGAGCAGTTAGGAACAATCGAGGAGCGCCAAGCATGGGTCCCAGAAGATCATGAGGAACATGTTGATGAGGCCGCAGAGGAGGAAGAGCCTAAGAAACACAGAGGCTTGTTCAGCCGCCTGAAAAGAGACTAATTACGTGCAACGAACAAAAAAGAAGAGCGCCTGTGGGTGCTCTTTTTTTTGTTCGTGCCTGCGTGTTAGCGATTGCATGTTAATGACTGCGTGTTGGTGATCGTATGATATTTTTTTATTACTGTCCGGTAAACTGAAAAAAAAGAGGCGCGCATAAAAGCGTAAAAAAACGGCTGGTTCTCTTGCAAGAATCAGCCGTCCGTTGTAATTTTGTGTTGC
>CAVJQD010000065.1:0-11709 GCA_963651555.1 uncultured Clostridium sp.
GAGCGAGTGAAGTCCAGTGGACTGAACAAGAATACCGTGTCGAGCCCTCGTGTCGTCCGAGCCATAAGGCTCGATTGTATCTGCCCTATATGTTAATTGTTAATTGCCCCGCCCTCGTGTCGTTCGGGTCGCCAGACCCGTTTGACCCTACTCACTGGGGACGCATCCACCTCGCCCGCGGGAATATACCACAGTAGAGACGGTATTGAATACCGTCTCTCAAAACCATATAACACAAGAACACCCAAAACTATACATAAAAGACATCTCCAACTATCACATTCCTATCAAAAATAGCAGTCGCAAATGTCTTTTTTACTACAAAAATAGCAGTTCCATCTGCTTTATCTTGCACAAACTTCCCAAAATCAACCTTCCTTTGCTGCGGATTTTTCATTGTAAATCCGCAGTAGAAAGCCTCTCCCTATCTCCCAAAGCACCAAGGAAAGTATAGCATAGGACGAGTCTTAGCCCACTATCTCACGCATTCTCTTTCATCCCCTTTCATCATTTCCTTTATTTCTCTCGTCGCGCAGCGATGTAGGAGATAAGAATCTGTCTCTTCATTTCCGTTGCCACGCAGTGGCAACTCTTTCTTTTCATTTCTCTGCCACGCAGTGGCAAGAAAAAAAAACACACACAGTACTAGAGAAAAAGAAACCACCCACTTTGGACTATTTTCTGTAATTTTCGAACCCTTCATGCTTTCGTCCCTTTTCTTCAATTTTTCGTGAGCACGCAGTGCGAGCAGGAAACAAAAAGCCCGCACAAAGGAAACAAAGCCCACACGCAGTGACAACATAAAAAACGAGGGACACCATCACGGTGTCCCTCGCCAAATTTAAGATTATGGAAACTTATACAGTCTCTTTTTCAATGCGAGTCTCTTACGAAACTCTACACTTCGCTTAGAGTTGAGGACCAGCAGCAACCAATGCCTTGCCTGCTTCGTTGGTCTCGTATTTTGCAAAGTTCTTGATGAAACGACCAGCCAAGTCTTTTGCCTTCTCTTCCCATTGCGAAGCATCTGCGTATGTGTCGCGTGGATCGAGGATAGCTGGATCTACACCTGGAAGAGCGGTCGGTACTTCGAAGTTGAAGTATGGGATCTTCTTTGTAGGAGCAGTCAGGATGTCGCCACCAAGGATAGCGTCGATGATTCCACGAGTATCGCGGATCGAGATACGCTTTCCGGTACCATTCCAACCCGTGTTAACGAGGTATGCCTTAGCACCCGATTTTTCCATCTTCTTAACGAGTTCCTCAGCATATTTTGTTGGGTGCAACTCGAGGAATGCCTGACCGAAGCAAGCCGAGAAAGTAGGAGTAGGCTCTGTGATACCACGCTCTGTACCTGCCAACTTAGCGGTGAAACCACTCAAGAAGTAGTACTTAGTCTGCTCTGGAGTCAAGATTGATACTGGAGGCAGTACACCGAATGCATCAGCTGACAAGAAGATTACATTCTTTGCAGCAGGACCAGCCGAGATAGGCTTAACGATCTTGTTGATGTGGTAGATAGGATACGATACACGAGTATTCTCGGTTACGCTCTTGTCTGCGAAATCAATCTTGCCGTTTGCGTCAACGGTAACGTTCTCCAACAGCGCATCACGTTTGATTGCACCGTAGATATCAGGCTCGCTCTCTTTGTCCAGGTTGATAACCTTTGCATAGCAACCACCTTCGAGGTTGAATACGCCCTTGTCGTCCCATCCGTGCTCATCATCACCAATCAGCAGACGCTTTGGATCGGTCGAAAGAGTAGTCTTTCCGGTTCCTGACAGACCAAAGAATACAGCAGTATTCTTACCTTCCATATCGGTGTTAGCCGAGCAGTGCATAGAAGCAATACCCTTCAGTGGCAAGTAGTAGTTCTGCATCGAGAACATACCCTTCTTCATCTCTCCACCGTACCAAGTGTTGATGATCACTTGCTCGTGGCTGGTAGTATTGAATGCTACGCAGGTCTCTGAGTTCAAACCGAGTTCTTTGTAGTTCTCTACTTTTGCCTTCGAAGCGTTGTAGATGACGAAGTTAGGCTCAAAGTTCTCTAGTTCCTCTGCTGTAGGACGGATAAACATGTTGGTAACGAAGTGTGCTTGCCATGCTACTTCCATGATGAAGCGGACAGCCAAACGAGTCTCTTTGTTTGCACCGCAGTATGCATCTACTACAAACAAACGCTTGTTGCACAACTCTTTCTGTGCCAATGCTTTTACCTCACCCCATACCTTCTCAGTCATTGGGTGGTTATCGTTCTTGTAAGCGTCTGAAGTCCACCATACATTGTTGTGACTCTGAGCATCATCAACGATGTATTTGTCCTTAGGAGAACGACCGGTGAACACACCTGTCATCACATTGACAGCACCAAGTTCGGTGACTTGACCTTTCTCATAGCCAGTTAGGTCTGACTTTGTCTCCTCTTCGAACATCTGTTCGTAAGATGGGTTGTGTACGATTTCAGTGGTACCATAGATACCGTACTGAGTTAAATCGAGTTTTTTCATAATTGAAATTATATAGTTATATGTTAGTTAATTACTACTGATTGTGTAGTCATGGAGATAGTCACTTCTTAAGGCGGTACAAAGGTACGGCAAACCATTCAATTCCACAATACCATTAGGGATTTTTTTCTCCATTAGAGAAGTAGAGTTGGCAAAAGAGGGCTAAAATAGGCTTATTCTGCTATTTCTAGATTGCATTATTCAGTTTTTGGGTTATTTTTATGCTCAAAAGCATAATTTTGTAGCACGATATATTGCCCATATAGGGGAAGTGCCGTACTTTTGCACCGTGTTTTTCATGGTATTAGATTTAAGGTTAAGTAAAGATTGGGTTGTCGAGATGACAACCTTTCTTTTTTTATATAGCCGCCTGCAAAGTTCGTGGCTACGCATTTGTGGCTACACGTTGATGATTACATGTTTGTGGCTGCCATGTTAATGGCTACGCGTTATCAGTAGTAGATAAAAAAGCCACAGGCTCCGCAGAGGCAGATAAGAAGGATAGGATTGAGTTTAGTAAGAAGTGTGAGTAAGAACACTGCCGCAAAAAGGATATAACTCCAATAGTCTATAAAAGTAGACGAGTTCATCAACGACAGTGCCGCTGCAGCAATGAGTCCGATAACCACAAAGCGGAGATAATGCAAGATAGTGGCAATATACGGATTATCTTTCAAGCGAAAATACAATCGACATAGCGTAAGCATGATAATGAGCGAGGGCAGTATGATGGCAAAAGTAGCAAGCGCACTACCCCAAACACTGTCCGTGACGGTATACCCTACATAAGTAGCCGCATTGATACCAATCGGACCAGGCGTCATCTGACTGATAGCCACCATATCCACAAAATCCTCTTGCGTCATCCATCCATAAGAATATATCTCATGCTGAATAAGACTCAGTATCGCATAACCCCCGCCGAAGCCGAAGAGCCCTATCTTAAAGAATGAGATAAACAGTTGCCAATAGACTATCATTGCGCTTGCCCTTTCTCTTTTCTCTCCTTCAACCATGTATAAGCAAGCGATGCCACAATAGTAAGCAGGATAATCCATATTGGTGATAAGGGCAACAACCACAGCACGAGTGCCGTGGCAATAGGTATGATAGCCGTTGCCCATGTAATCTTTGCCGACTTAGCCATCTTATACAACGGTGCAGCAATGAGTGCCACCACTGCAGGACGTATGCCTTTGAAGATGGCCTCTACCGCAGGCTGTTCCTTATACTGAATAAAGATAGTAGCAATAAGCAAGATGATAACGAACGAGGGCAAGACACTGCCCAAGACCGTACAAATAACCCCTCGCCAACCCCGTATCTTATAGCCAATAAAGATAGCCGTATTAACTGCCATAACACCTGGTGCCGACTGCGCCAAGGCTAACATATTGAGGAACTCCTCTTCCTCTATCCAATGCTCTTTATCGACAATCTCTCGCTGAATGAGGGGTATCATGGCATACCCACCGCCTAAAGTGAATGTGCCTATCTTGAGAAATGTCCAGAATAGTTTCCAGTATATCATCTATGTGTATGCTTGTATCCTTGTATCCTAATGTGCGTCAATACGGCGTGCAAAGGTAGTGATATTTTACAATTGGACAATGTACAATCGAGTCGTTTCCACAATTAGCAATTAGCAGTTAACAATTAACAAGCATAGTAATCAACTGATTATGTGTGCCCTATATAAAAAAGTTGCTAATTAAGAGGTGAAGTGTTGCGTAGTAAAGAAAAATGTTATACCTTTGCAACCGATTTCCCTTGGGGAAGGGAGATTATGATTTTATTGGTTTTTAGTTGCCCAGGTGGCGGAATCGGTAGACGCGCTGGTCTCAAACACCAGTAGGTTCACCCCTGTGCCGGTTCGACCCCGGCCCTGGGTACAAGAAGAGAGAACTCGTGAGAGCTCTCTCTTCTGTTTTTGTTGAATTTTGAGAGTTGAGGGTTGAGAGTGGTTGAGAGTTGGTAAGTAGTAAGTCTTAGATAGATTGCAGTTTCTTGCGGAGGTCTTTTGGGGAGAGACCGGTGCGCTTCTTGATATACTTACCAAAGAACGACTGGTTCGGGAAGTTCAGTTCGTCTGATATCTGCTGTATGGTCATGGAGGTGGTTTGCAATAGCACCTTCGTTTCTTCAACTATGCAACTCTCTATCAACTGCAAAGCAGAGGTACCACTCACCTGTTTCACAATAGCTGATAGGTATTTGGGTGTGATACACAGTTTATCGGCATAATACTGCAAGTCACGATGATGCTTAAAGCCTATCGATAGTTCCTTCACAAAGTTAGAGAACACTTCTTCTTGTCTTCCGGATACAGGCGTAGAGCGGAGCGTTCCCTCGTGCGCATAAAGGTTGCAAATCTTAGCCAGCATTGCAAAGAGAAGTGCCTTCGCTGTGTTCTTGCGGAAGATATTGTCAGTATTGCATACCTCAGCGAAGAGGAGTCGGTAATAGTCGGTCAGCCATACAACATCTTTTTCCGCAAGGGTCTCACAAGGGTTGCTGCGTATATAGAGCAGCATCGGTACGATGATGCGTTGCAGTTGTACCACCTCGGCAAAGAGTCGCCTATCGCAACTGATGAATATAGGTCGGAAGTCGGGTGAGGTACTGACGACTCGTACCAACTGTCCAGGTAGGATAACGATATACTTATTCTGCGAGAATAGATACTGCTGCTCTCCTATCTCGACACAGCACGAGCCTTGTAGGCATATACCAAAGACAGCCAACTCGACTCTAATGATATCAGAGCCGAGGGCAGTCTGTGAGATATTGTCAAACAATGCTATTTCGTCACCCGCAAACGCCCCCGATGGTCCATGTTCGATGTTCCATTCTTGCAGCCTCTGCTGCAGGTCGTTGAGGTCGTATAACTCCATTCCTTGCGGTGACGAGATTGATGATTGTTATTCTCCGAGTTTCTTGAGCAGTTCTTTCATGTCGACAGCCTTGCCAATAATGTTAGGCAGGTCAGCGATAGCGACACGCTCTTGCTGCATCGTATCACGATAACGGATAGTGACGCAGTTGTCTTGCAGTGTATCGTGGTCGATAGTGATACAGAAAGGTGTACCGATAGCATCTTGACGACGATAGCGTTTACCGATAGAGTCTTTCTCGTCGTAAGCGCAACGGAAGTCGTACTTGAGTAGGTTCATCACCTCTTGTGCTTTCTCTGGGAGTCCATCTTTCTTAACCAACGGCATGATACAAGCCTTGGTAGGTGCGAGCACAGGTGGGAGATTGAGCACTACTCGTGTCTCACCGTTCTCGAGTGTCTCCTCTTTGTATGCAGAGCACATAACGCTGAGGAACATACGGTCAACACCAATAGAGGTCTCAATGACATACGGCGTATAACTCTGGTTGAGTTCAGGGTCGAAGTACTCTATCTTCTTTCCACTGTATTTAGCGTGCTGCGAAAGGTCGAAGTTGGTACGACTGTGGATACCCTCTACCTCCTTGAAGCCGAACGGCATGAGGAACTCAATATCGGTAGCGGCATTGGCATAGTGAGCGAGTTTCTCGTGGTCGTGGAAACGATATTTCTCGTCGCCGAGACCGAGCGCCTTATGCCATTTGAGGCGGAATGCTTTCCAATAAGCAAACCACTTCATCTCCTCGCCTGGGCGAACGAAGAACTGCATCTCCATCTGCTCGAACTCACGCATACGGAAGACGAACTGTCGTGCAACAATCTCGTTGCGGAAGGCTTTACCAATCTGTGCGATACCGAAAGGAATCTTCATACGACCCGTCTTCTGCACATTAAGAAAGTTGACGAATATACCTTGTGCTGTCTCCGGTCGCAGGTAGATCTTCATTGAGCCATCGGCAGTAGAGCCCATCTCGGTTTGGAACATAAGGTTAAACTGGCGCACATCTGTCCAGTTGCGTGTACCACTGATAGGACATACTATCTCTTCATCAAGGATGATCTGCTTGAGTTCTGCAAGATCGTTAGCATTCATTGCCTTGCTGTAACGCTCGTGGAGTGCGTTGCGCTTGTCGATATGCTCTTTTACGCGTTCGTTGGTCTGTTTGAAGAGTTCCTCATCGAAACTGTCACCGAAGCGTTTGCGTGCCTTATCGACCTCTTTCTGTATCTTCTCGTCGTACTTGGCAATCTGGTCCTCAATGAGCACATCTGCACGGTAACGTTTCTTTGAGTCACGGTTGTCTATCAATGGGTCGTTGAAGGCATCAACGTGTCCGGATGCTTTCCAAACAGTAGGGTGCATGAAGATACTGGCATCAATACCGACGATATTGTCGTGGACAAGCGTCATTGCGTCCCACCAATACTTCTTTATATTGTTCTTGAGTTCGACTCCGTTTTGTCCGTAGTCATAGACGGCACCGAGTCCGTCGTAAATCTCACTGGAAGGGAAAACGAATCCGTATTCCTTGCAGTGCGCCACCATTTTCTTGAATATTTCTTCTTGTGTTGCCATGATTATGTAAGTTTTATCATTGGATTGGCAAAGGTACGGTGTTTTTTGTGAAAAAGCAAATATGATGTTTTATTTTCCTTGCCACGGCGTGGCAGAGAAACAAAAAAGACTCTTGCTCGCTTCGCTCACGAGAAATAAAAGAAATAAAAGAAAGGGCTGCACGGTGGCTATCCTAAGACTTTTAATTGGTTATGTATAGATACAGCAAGAGAGGCAACAGATTGCCTCTCTTGTGCATTAACCTTATTATTATCGTATGAATTACTTCAATGTACGGAAAGCGCCGTTGAAGTGTGGCTTAGCCAATGATGCAGGTGCGATATGCTTGCGTACTGCCTTAGTATCCGATGAGTCGTCACCTGCTTCAGCATCGCCTCCGGTAGTGTCACCAGCATCTGTATCGTCGCCACCAGATACCGTTTCCTCACCACACATGTCTTCTGTGATAACGATTTCTTGTGTAAAGACATCAGAGTTGATGATTGTGTTATACATAGCAGCTGCTATGAACACGTAGGTACCTGACTCGCCCTTCACAAAGTTATCCTTGATGCTGTAGGTCTCGTCTCCCGAAGACACTATGTAATAAGACCAGTAGTAGGTAACATAATCTCCGTAGTAGTCTTCGATATAGGCAACATAATCCTCAAGGCAAGCTTTGGCATCACCATCGTAATATTTAGCGAGGGTATCCTTCTGAATATAGGTCCAAAGATATTCGTCATCATTGGTAGTTTTGATATTGATAACGGTGTCTCCATCGAGTTCAAAAGAGATGACATTAGCACTCTTCTCGAGTTCAAGTGTAGTAAACTCTTTGTATGCAACAGAACCTACAACCTTCTCGTTATCAGGATCTACTTGGAAAGCGATTGCATAGTAAACGGTAGAAGGATTCAACTCTTCCTCAAACTCGTACTTATCAATACCTTGCGAGAGTTGCTTAAGGAGGGTATAAGAAGTGCCATAGTAATCATTATAGTCGGCTATATAATCTATAAAGTCAGCCAGGAAAAAGTCTGCGTAAGCCTCTTTGCTGTCATACTTATTGAGAGTATCGGCAGGAATAGCGAGGAAGTAATAGTAAATAGAGTCGTTTGAAGGGACTACAGCAACGGTAGCCGAAGACTCGGTGATACCTGTAACTGTGATTTTGAAGTCTGCGTTGCCACCTTCTTTAGCATCGTCAACCCCGTTTTTGTCAGTAGGGTTACATGCAACAAGAGCCACTAAAGCTCCTGCCATCAATAGATTGAATACCTTTTTCATTGTGATGTTGTTTTAATTGTTATGTAATAAATTTATAATTATCGTCGTTGTGCATGACAATTTGCCGGCAAAGGTATGGCGAAAGTTTCGTTTGCGCAAGAGTTTAGCGAAAAAAGTGACAAATTGGCTCGATTTTTCTACTTGGCAATGTCCAATTTACAATTTGTCTTGCCTTTAAGTGGAATATGGACTGCAAATGTATAGCCCACAGGTTATTGTGTTAATCGTTTTTAATATTGCAATGTTGTGGTTTTGGGTCAGAATGATGGGATTTAGGGGTCGAATTGGGTGCGTTTTGGATGGGTTAGGCATTCGGATTGGGTAGGTTTTTGGAAAATTTTTGGTGGCTCGAAAGTAGGGTAAGATAAGGGAGAAAGTAGCATAAGGTAAGCTGTATCTACCGTGTATCTACCGTGTTTGTACCGTGTTTGTTTCGTCATAAGCCGCAGACAGGCTCGGGACAGGGTCGGGATTGGTAGGGGATTTTTGCGTAGTGAGCGGGGTGTTTTTGCGGGAAAGATGGAGGGAAGGTTGGAGGACTTTGCGAGGTAAAATCGGTGAATATGCGTATTAATATTGATTTTGTCTTTATCTATGTTTTGATAATATTCTTTAAGTGCACCTTTGAGAGCGGAAGGGATTTTTGAATTGGCAGGGGGTTGGTTGGAGGTTGGCAGGTCGGGGGTTGGTCGGAGGTTGGTCGTGGGTTGCAGGTTAGATGTTAAAGAGTGGCACATTTTTTGCAGGTTATTATTTACCTTGACCGGCTTTGATAGGGGATTGAGGGGAAGAAAATTGGGGAATAGTTGCATGGGGGACGGATGAAGGACGGGCGAAAGATGGGCGACACCTTATTTATTTAGGGGAATGGATATGACGAGGATGGATGGAGAACAGGGCGTTAGGTACTTGATTGTTAGGCGAAAATAGTAAATAATTTCATAGATATTCGTTATGGAAGAGAAGAAACAATCGGTTCGTATTCAGACTTCGTTGCTGAACGCTGCCGAAAAGAAATGTCTTGTATGGCTTGCAAAACGCATGCCTCGTTGTGTAAATAGCGACGTGCTGACGGTAGTCGGCGTGATAGGTGCCGTGTTTATATTCTTAGGGTACCTGCTTTCGAACATCAACATCTACTGGTTGTGGTTGTCGTGTTTCGGTCTATTGGTGAACTGGTACGGGGACTCATTGGACGGCACCTTGGCACGCGTAAGAAACTGTCAGCGACCACGTTACGGTTATTACCTTGACCACAACATCGACTGCATCAATGAGGCTTTGATGTTTGTCGGCGCTGGTCTATCGGGACTCATGAACCTGAGCGTTGCGTTGGCTATCTATGCCGCCTACCTCGCGCTGACAGTGTATGTGAGCATCAATGCTCACTTGAAGAGCGAGTTTAAGTTAACATACGGAAAGATGGGTCCGACTGAGTTCCGACTTATAATCTTTGTCGTGAACATCTTGTTCATGTATATTCCTTTCTTGCAGGAGTATCACTACGACTTCCAATTCTTCGGTGAGGACGTTCGCTTCGGATGTTTGGACTATGTCGGATTGGGTATCTTGGTTATCCTGCTGATTATGTACTTAGTATCGTTCATCAAAGACGCTCGTTACTTTGCGGCATTGGAACCGCTAAAGAAACCCGAGGACGAGAAAAAGGAGGCTCATGAATAAGAGCTGGTCACTGATAGTTCGTTACATTAAGTTTTCTCTATCCACGCTGGCAGGTACCGGCGTGGATACATTGGTTTTGTGGTTGTGTTCGCACTATCTGCTCGAGGGTTCGTACGTGGGCGAGATAGTGATTTCTCCTTTTGTGTCGTTTGAATGCGCCGTACTGACCAACTTCACCATCGCCTATTTCATCGTTTGGAAAGACCGGATAGCAGTACGCAGTTGGCGTTCATTTTGGCGGCACTATGGGGGTTACAACCTGTCGTGCACGGGGATTTTCCTACTGAAGATGGGCGTGCTGATGTTGATCGAGTACTTCTCGCAGTGGGATGTTGTGATATGCAACCTCTTGGCATTGTGCGTGTCCGGCATATTCAATTTTGTACTGAACAATTGGGTTGTGTTCCGCAATAAGAAATGCTGCGAAGAAGAGCGGGAGGAGATCGATGAGTGACAAACCCTACACATTAGACAGGACCGTTCGACTGCTTATCACGGTAGCCGTAGTGGTGGGTCTGTTCTTGGTGTTCCGCCAGTTGAGTGGCGTGCTGCTGCCGTTCTTGGTGTCGTGGTTCTTGGCGTATCTCATCTACCCGATCGTTACTTTCGTTCAGTATAAGATGCGATTCAAGAGTCGTACCTTGTCTGTTGTCTTCACCCTGTTGGTGCTGTTTGCCGTGTTGGTTGGGCTGGTGACTCTACTCGTTAAGCCTATCTCTTCGGAGGTGGCTAAGATGAGCAGCATCGTGTCTACCTATCTGGCAGGTATCAATGCCGATACTTTTCTGCCGGCGGCTTGGCAAGAAGGGCTGCGAGACTGGTTGCAGGATGTGAACATCATGGATATACTGTCGACCGCCGATGTGGGTTCTATCCTCGAGAAAGTGACGCCTTATATAGGTGGACTGCTCGGTTCGGGCGTGAGCCTCGTGACGGGATTGCTGGTGGTGTTTATCAGCATCCTCTATCTAATCTTTATTCTTATTGATTATGAACGCATTAGCGAGGGTGTGATACATATTGTGCCTACTAAATACAGGGAACTGGCTTCGGGCATCATGAACGACCTTGAGGTGGGAATGAGCAAGTACTTCCGTGGTCAGGCGCTTATTGCGAGTTGCGTGGGTGTGCTGTTCTGCATCGGGTTTTCGATAATGGGTCTGCCGATGGCTATCATCATTGGACTGTTTATCGGACTCCTGAACATGGTGCCTTACTTGCAGGGCGTGGGTATTCCAATCTGCCTTGTGTTGGGTGTTCTTCAGTCCGCCGCTACGGGTACGAGTTATTGGATTATCCTCATCGAGATTACTGCGGTATTCTGTATTGTTCAGATGATACAAGATATGTTGCTGACGCCGCTTATCATGGGCAAGACTATTGGAATGAAACCTGCGGTGATGCTGTTGGCTCTGTCAATATGGGGCAGTCTATTGGGTGTTGCCGGTATGATTATTGCCTTGCCGATGACAACGGTTATGATATCCTATTACAAGCGTTACGTGCTGCATGAGAGCGAGTTAGGAGATGAAAAGAGCGAGGCTAAACCGGCTGTAGCAGAGGAAAAAGAGAAGGCAGAAACGGCAGTAGCAGAAGAGGAGAATAAGACAAAGTAGAAGTTTTTTGAGAAAAATTATCGGAAACGCTTGTGGGAATAAAAAGAATGTCTTACCTTTGCAGCCGCAAATGAGGGAAGAGTCCTTCAATCAAAGACTGGTGCGGTAGTTCAGTTGGTTAGAATACATGCCTGTCACGCATGGGGTCGCGAGTTCGAG
>CAVJQD010000066.1:0-11701 GCA_963651555.1 uncultured Clostridium sp.
GCCACTACCATGCGAGGGTATATTTACGGAGTAGAACGAATACGAAGTTGTGCCGGTACGACGCCCTACAGTGACTGTAGTTTCTGCCCCATTAAAATTTAGTGTCACCTTTGCAGATGCACTGCCTCTTTTGCACCCCCAGTTTTCAATAAACAATTCATTAACTGCCTGAGGTATGTAAGCCCGTACACTACCAGAGCAAACAGATGATAAATCGCCACCTGATAAATCTATATGACCCAATTCAAGTTTAGGGTATTCTATTCCCCCGTGCTCTTTAGGGTAAAATTTTGAAAGCAACACAGTCGCTCCCTTACGGGCAGTACGTTTTTGCCACCAAGCGAAGTCGGGCATAATCTCGCCCACCTCTATATCATTTCTGTCTTTAGCATTAGCAGTAGCCGTGCCACGCTTCACGCCTGCGGTGCGCAGGTGCAGATTGCCATCGCCTATATCATTGGTAGTAGCGTAGATATGTTCTTGCCATGCACCCCATTGTACACTATCAGTGGTGCTATTATATTGCCCTGTGCGATACTGATAGCCATCTTGGTTAGTAAGCAACTGCGTATAGGAAGTGCCACTGCCTGCAACATTTGATTTCTTGGCATTTACTACGAGCGTGTAACTATTGTATGTAGTTCTCTTATTGAAGCGGCTACCCTCGTCCTTAATCCACACAACCTTGTATGTGCTTGGGTCGTATACATTATTCAGTTCCGACAGGCTATTTACATACTTAGTGTCGTCTTGTTCGAGCAAAAGCAAACCCTCTACTGTCCAACGATACATATTAGTACCCTCGTCAGCCATATAGAGCGTATCGTCCGCACCCTCCGTCTGTACCCAGTTGCCGTCTTGGTAGGTGTAATACAAACAGTAGTCGTTGCCAGTATTAGTAAGAATATATTTCTTGTCCGTATCGTCAAGGTCTACAAGTCCAGCGTCCCAATCCTCCTTGGTTACTTCCGTACAGGTTACAACTTCTTTCAGTGGTATCTCTTCCACTTGACCGAATTTAGCATCAGCCTCTTCTTTGGTGTAGTACTTGTCCATATCAGCGCCTACTACCTCCCAACCTGTTTCGGTATGCAGCCACTCGGTATAGCAACTTTTGTTCTCTTCTACTACACACTCAATCGTTTCCGACAGCAGGCTTACTATCTCGTTGGCTTCGGCTTTGGTCTTGTAAGTGCCAAGAACACTTGGCATATTATCTACAAGTGTAGCGGCTTTCGTTTTAGCAAGTCCTATGTTATCAGCCAATGCGTTGATAGCGTCCTTTCGTGCGGTCGCTGCGTCTACAGTTGTAACCTCAGGAACAGGAGCATTCTCTCCGTAAGTACCGTCGGCTTCACTACCCGGTTCCGCTGGCGCATTTGCTGCCGTTGCAGGTACAGCCGTTACCTCTCCACGTGTTAGTTTCAGTGCGTTGAGAACAACCTGATAGCGTTCTTCGTAGAGCGTTTCTGCTTTCGTAGTCTGCACCTCTACCGTCGCTCCAGCCTCGCGCAGTTTCTCTGCCAAGTCTTCTGCGGCATCAGCGTCCATATTCTCCTTGACATAGGTAGGGACTGCATCGGCGATATCTTTGGCTTCTTTCAGACCAAGACCACAATTCTCCTTTATTGCTTTTACCACAACCAATTCTTGCGCTCCGTTTTCTTTCAGATACACAGAAGCAGAAGCGGCTACCTCGCCAATCTTTTTAGGCACAAGGTACAGGCAGCGGTCGGAGATATCTTCGGTAGGTAACTCTTCTACAATCTCCACACGGAATGGGTCAAACAACTCCTTAAACTCTTTGCTCTCGGCATCGTACTCGTACATTGCAAATGGTTCACGAGTGATATAAAGCGTTTCGGCATTAGGGTCTGCCTCTGCTTTCAAAGCATCAAGGTCGGTATAGAACTGCACACCGCCCATCTCTTCGAGTTGGTGCAAGTGTTTACGAAACAACATATGGTCGATAAACATACCATGTGTGTAGTGTTTCATATACTTCTCCTCGAATGCCGTAGGAGCGAGTTTCTCTTTTGTCAGAGCGTACTTCTGTATCTTATTCTCCACGATACGCTCAACAATCTCAATAAGTTTTGCTGCTTCTTCTTGTGTCATTTTTCTAACCCATTGCTTGTGTTAATAACTGCATGGCGCGAGGGTCGCTCTCGCCACTTAATTGTGCCACTTGAGGCGTTGGCTCTCCTATATTGGCGGCTGGTGTTCCTCCCATAGGCGATACTTGCTGCTGTTGCGCCTGTGCTGCCGCCTGTTGCTGCGCAAGCATAGCCTGCTCCTCTTTCTCTATCTCTTCAAGGACTTTGTCAGAGAATGGGTAACTGCTCGCTTTCAACAAGGTCTTCACATTCATTTGACCCATTTGGAATATCTGCATCAAGAACTGGTTCATCATCGCACGATAGGCTGGTGTCAGTTGACTCTCAGTAATGACGATATCAAAGTCGCCCTGCTGCACTTTCTTTGGGTCGTACCATTTAGACTCTTCGGTGTAGTGTTTGCCTGCTATGTTGATATAGCGTGGTGTATCATAGTACTGCTGAATAACTCGCATCATCTTATAATCTCTCTTCCTACAGAAATGATTGAACGACTCGATAGTATCGAGCAAGTTAGTTTGCGAGTTCTGCGTTTGTTGCGCATACAATCCACTTGGCGTGCCTGCGTGTGGCTGCTGTCCCTGCAATGCTCCGCTCACACCGCTTATCTCTTTGAGCATATTCATTTGCAGTTGAAGCAATTCCGTTGCACCTATATTGGTGGCGTTGGTGCTAATCTGCTGCGGCATTGGTGTATTAGGTCTAATCTTGGCAAAGATAACGCCATTATATTTAACCCATTCATCAAGCACCTCTTCTTTGGTCATATCGCCCAATGCGTCTTCAGGGAACACAAGCACACCTTTGGCGCTTGCCCCCATAATGAAGTCTATCATAGTTATCATTCGGTTGATATACCGTTGCTGGTCTATGATATCTTCCACGAAACTATGTGCTTCGCTATTTACAAGTGGGTATACTTTCAAAACAAAGGGCGGCTCGTTATGCCAATAGGGGCATTCATGTTCGAGCAACACATCGCCATAAGGCGTAAGGTAGCGGCACATCCAGTACTGATGGTAGAACCACGAATAGGTTATTGCCACACGGCTCTCAAACTCTTCTTCGCTCAAGCCATTAGCCATCGCCTCTTCGTGTCTGCGGTCGTTCTCTGCTATGATATCGCCAAGATTCTCAAGGTCGGTAATATAAAAGTCGGCTGTATATTGGTCGTGTACACGCAGTCTGCGTTTACTCTCCAACTCCCACGCTTGTATCACACGACATTTCTCGGTGTCGTATGGCACATAGAAATCCATATTGATATAGCGTTGGTCGTCGAGCGCACGGTGCGATAATCCATATTGCATAATGTCATTAGGACGACGCATATACATCTCTTCGATACGCTTCTTGTCGTTATCATCACGAGCGAACTTGCTGATGACATCGTCAAGCGACATATCTTCTATCATACCTATGGTATTGATATCGTTGCCTCGTGGGTCTTCCAAGTCGCCATTAAAGAAAAGACGTGCGTAATTTACATTAGCGATATACACATCGTATATCTGCTTCTCTTTAATCCATTTGTAGCGTACTATCTGACAGGCTATTGAAGTCATTAAGAACATCTCGAACATACGAGCGTCAAGTTCTCCCAGTTCGTTGGTGTCGTGTACATACTGCATAGCAGTAGTCATCATCTCGCCAAGTTTCTGTTCGTCTCTATCACGGCTAATTGCTTCAGGCTGCTGTTGGTTGCTACGCCAAACACCTGTAACACATTTCACAATCTGCCGTATCATATTATTTTTCAACGGCACTTTGCCTTGATTGAGAATGTTCTCTTCTTCGGTAATCCATTCGTTACCGACCTTTATTTTGTCGCACCACTGCTTGCCAAAGGTGTAGTTGATATTGCGTTCAGCATTCTTACGCACATCACGCAGGTCGTCCCACATACGCTTGTAGCGCATAAGACGCTGCTGCATTTCAGAACGCTTCTGACTGTCGAGCGACGAGTGCCGTGTTACCACTGTCTTTACAAGACTCGGCTCGTTCTTTATATATTTGTATCTACCTTTCGCCATCTTACTTGGAATATGATTCAACAAGTTTAGTCAGTTCGCCCTCCATCAAGTTCGACTTATCACTCATTCCGTATATGTCGTACACTTTCTTGGCGCAGTTCAATGCGTAAAAGTCGCACAGGTCTTCTTGTATATCTTCCTTGTCGAACCGTGAAACTTGCCACGCTGCTTCTATCTCCTGTTGCGAATGCGGTAAGCAGGAGTAATAACTCAACGATTTATTCTTGGGGAATACATCAAGGAAGCGGTGGTATACCAATACAGGTTTGTGTGGTCGCCCCATAGTGTAAGGGTTGTCTTGCAACTCTGCTATTGGGCTACCCTCAAACTCGGCGTGGTGCAGGGCGGTCTTCCAATCACACATCTTAAAACGATGTACTCGCAAAAAACTATCGCTCAATCCTACAACTCCGCTACCATTGTCGTATTTTATTTGGTCTATAATGCACATCTTTTCGGCTCTGATAAGGTGCAAAGGGAGTGTCATGAGTACCTCATTAGCAGCCTCTTCGAGCGTTTGACGTATATACGAAACAATAGGTTTCGTTTCAAAGCCCATACTCTCCGACGCAGCAAGAGCAGTAGACTCCGCAAAGGGAGTATACTCTTCCAACTTCACTTTTACCCTATCTATCAGTTCCTCAAAGGTCATACACTATATTCGGAAAAGATATACCAAACTCTTTACATTTCTTCTCAATCTTCGCTTTGGTGTTGCATTGCACCGCTTTCAGATTGTAAGGCTCGCCTGCGAGCAAAGTCATGGCATCGCGCACAGTCTTTACTTCTTCGTAGATTTTGTTCTCTACTACTACTTCTTTCTCCGCAGGTTTCTCCGCTTTGACGGGTTCCACCACAGGCTCTTCTTCTGCGCCCGTCGTGTCAGTGAGTTTGTAACGATAGCCAAAGCGGCTGTCGCTTTCGAGTGCTTTCTGCAACTCCTTATCGCTTGTAGCAAATTTTCCATAACGAATGAAGCGTCCTACATTATAGCCGTTGCCAAAGGTTACACGCACCTTTTTATCGCCTACATTGACGATAATAGACATCGACTTCAAGTTGCAAGTGTATTCTTTTCTTGCCATATTCTTTTCCTCTTTTTTAATTAGTGAGCAAGGGGGATATCACTCCCCCAAGCCCTAAGTCCTGCCCTATGGGCGATTATGCTTTCAGCGTTACGATGCAGTGAGTATCAGGGTATTTCAATGCAACGCCTGCAATTTCGGTGTATACTTTAACATCACCATCGAACGAGCCGCTGTGTTTGGTATCAAGGTTAAGGCTCTCCGAAGTCCAAACCCATTTATCGATATTGTCGATATCAAGAACGATTGCTTTATCGGCATAGCCATACATATCGAGCAAGTCGTGTTGCATAGTAGCCAATACGCCAAAGTTCGTTTTGATTTCGTTGAACTCAATACCTTTAACTTCCAGAGTATCACGAGCAGCCAACTGTTTTTGAACGGAGGTGAGTTTGCTCAAAGCAGCGTTGAATTCGCTACCCATAAACATCACACGTTTGCGGTTACCAACGTTACCTTGGAAAATGTATTTAGCCAAGTCAACAAATTCAGCATCACCATTAGCAGCATCAAATTCAAATGCTTTGGTAATGAAGTTAACCAAACCACCAGTAGCATATACTTCTGCACGTTTAGCAGAGTTATAGTATTTACATTTGCGACCGAACAAGAACGAAGCCTCTTGTGCCTGTTTGAAGTTGCACACAGCCTCTTCTTCGATGTCGCTCATTGTCCAGTTAACTTCTTTTTTGTGCAGTTTATCAAGAGTAGATTGAGCAACTTGCCATTTGAAAATTTGGCAGTAGTTCGACTCTTTCACTGGCAGTGCCGAGTAGTTGATAGTTTGAACCTCGCCCTCGATAGCGGCACGACCCAAACGATAAACAACGTCGCCAGCAGCGATATCGGCTACAGGTACGTCAGCGCCGCCGTAGGCTACCAACATAGTGCCAGCAGTAGAGTTTACTTCGGTTACATACAGAATGACATTACCTGCATTTTTCGTTACAACGCATACGGTATCGCTTTCGTTGAACAGACCGGGGTCGTCTACTGCTACAGTAGCGTCAATCAAACCAGCAGCATTAGCAGCAGCCGCAGCGGTAATGGTTTTGATTTTGCTGCTTACAGGAAGCAGGTCAGACGAGTACCAAGCAAACTCATAGCCAGTGGCTTTTTTCGTTTTGCTGTTACGCATGATTGTGTCAAGAGGCGTAAAGGTCGGACGGATTTTTACAATCTCTTGGTCAATCTCCTGCATGAGCAGGTCAGGTGCAGCGGCTTGTGTTTGCGCAGTATCAAGACCTTGCGGTTCTGATGGCGAAGACATAGGCGCGCCAGCGATTACGGTGCTACCACTCGGAGTAGTCGTGGCTACACCAGCAGCAGTCATTGCGCCACAGTCGGCTACACCGAAGAGCGCACAAGCAACGAGCATAAAGATGCTCATCACACTAAAATTTTTCAAAAACTCTTTCATCACTTTTACTTTTAGTTCTTACTTATTCCATTTACTTTCTTTCGCTTTGTCGGCTATGTCCCTGAACATTGCCGCAGCAGGACTCAATTCTTCTTTTCTCTTTTCGTTAAGACCACCACCTGCGCCATCGGGGTCGGGCAGTCCATCACCTACGGTACGTCTTACATACTCGTGGATTTTTTCGTTCTTACCATCTGCTTTCCCCTGCTCGTAGCCTGCTTTCACATCGTCGTCGTAGTGAAGTGCACGGTCTATGCGTTTGAAATAGTCTTTATCAAATTTGCCGTTGAGCATTCCCTCGTAAAAGGCTTGCTCGGCTTCTTCAAATTTGGAGATGTCGTCATCGCTCATGCCTGCTTCTTTATAGAAGTCGGAACGAGAACTCTCGAACTCTGCGAGGTTTCTATCTCTCTCTTCTTTGCGACGGCTCTCTTCATCACGCTCTGCTTTGAAACGTTTGTAAGCGTCAGAGTCTTCGTCCATAGTCAGGTAGTCCTCGTCTTTATACACTTCACGCAGCGCAATAGGCAGAGGTACTCCGTCTTTCAGTTTCTCGAACACTTGGAATGTTTCAGGGTCTTTCGCAAAGATATCATAGAGTTTGCGGTTGCCCTCGACAAGGCGATTAAATTTCTCATCACGCTCGTCATCGTAGTCGGCAATGCGGTTCATCATCTCCGAGAAGCGGTCGTCGTCCAAGTCGTCGTCATATTCGCCAGCCCAACGGTCGCGTCCACGCTTGGTAAAGCGCATCTTGTAATCAATCGGTTTAGCACCATTACCATGTCCCTCGCCTTTCTCGCCACGCTCTTCGTCGTTCCTTGGGTCGTTTTCGGGTTCTTCGCCCTTAACATCGACCTCCAACTCGGCGGACTCCATAGACTTTGGGTCTTTCATTTCATCTTTTTCGTCCATAACAAATTCGTTATTATAATCCGTCCGCAAAGAAAAGCGATTTAATCCGCATTGCAGCGAGAAAAATGACAAAAAACTCGTGTTTTTTTACCTTTCTTTTTTGTAACTTTGCCGAGATAGTTTTTAACAGATTTGTTATGGCGACGGGGTTGGCACGAAAAAAAATTGAAGACTTCATTGAGAATGTTACAGCGGTACATAGAGAGTTCCGCTCGGTGGGTAGAGATATACCTACACGCAGAGCAGCGCAGATAGCGGCTATGCGACCAGCCAAACGCTTCTATATATCGACGGAAGAAGCAGTAAGGCAGATAAATAACATTGAGAATGGTAGGGAGTTGGCTATAAAGTCGGGGTATAAGCGTGATATGTACTACGAGATATACAAACGCTATGTCGAAGAGATGCTCGATGGCGAGAAAGTGGAGTATAAGTACGCTTTGATAGAGAGAATAATCTCAAGTACTGCTCCGCAGTTCTATATGAACCCCAAGATTGCCGACCGTCAGATACGATTGTACTACCATAAGTTAAGAGAGGAGGCACGTAAGAGAAATGTGGACAGCAATTAGCATAGTATTGTTTATTATTAGCATAGTAAATTTTTTAGGTGGCGGTTTTCTGACAGATGCTTTCGGTTTTTCTGCTACCTCCCCCCTATGTGCTCGCATTTCGTACCTACTTTGCCATGTTGGTATGGTACATTTCGCACTAAATGCCTATGGTATATTCATTTTGCACGAATTTGTGGAACTAATCTGTGAAAAAAATGGTTTGAGTAGGCGATTTTCTTATTGGTTTCCACTTTTTATGATAGCATTAGCCATTCTTGCCACCTTTGGTACGGAACTTTCACGCCCAACAGTAGGTTTGTCAGGTGTTTTGTGCGCTTATATGGGTTTTGTGGCGGCATGGCAGCACAACAAAGGCACACTCGCACTGCTTGCGACCTTTATCATGTTCAATCTGATAGGTTTTTTCACTGATAGTATGAACATTGGACTGCATATTTTATCATTTTTCTACGGAGCAGTGTTCAGTTTCGTGCTTTTCGTGAAGAAAACGATTGATTCGGTGGACATCTCATCGTTAAAGGAGGGGTTTTGATGGGAGCGAACTACAAAGATATAATAGCAGAGAACAAAGAGCGCAACAAAAAGCGTAAAGCCAAGTACAATCCTATCACTGGCGAGGGTAGCGACACGGTTGCCCGTCGTAAATTTCTATGTAAGGGCATTTGCGACAAGCCAATTCTTATTCCCGAGGCGTGTTTCAAGGAGAATATCATTGAAAACTTGAATAAATGTGGTAGCGTAGTGACTCTGCTTCAAAGCCGTGGGTTAGATGCCACCGAATACAACTGTGAGATAGTAGCAGACCTTTACCACGCTGCACGCATTAAGTGGGACTTTGAGTACTGGGCTGCAACCGATGTGTACATTACCGACCTTGAAAGCGAGCGTGATGTACATTTCATACTTAACCCAGCGCAGCGTGAGTTCTATAGGCTCTTTGCAGACGATTGGTTCAACAATCGCCCTTGCCGCTTTATCATTACCAAGAACCGTCAGAATGGCTTCTCTACGCTTATAGAGATGCTTTTTGGTTGGGTGCAGATAGTTGTGCTGGGCAATGTAAACTCTATCATCTGTGCTCATATTGAGAATACAGCCAAGATTATTCGTGGTATGTATACCAAGATGGTGCGAATGTACCCCAAGTCGCACACTCCACAGGCGGATGGTTATACGCTTACACCTTTCGAGGGCTCGCAGAAGACACGCATAGTGCGGCAGACGAGTTCTCGTATCTCTATTGGTTCAGCCGAGCAGCCTGATGCGCTTGTAGGCGATAAGATTACGTTATTTCACGCCTCGGAGGTCGGCTTGTATAAGACGACCAATGGTAAGACGCCGCAGCAACTGGTGCAGTCTATTCAGTCAGGTATTCAACATAGAGAGCATACGGCTATCATCTACGAGAGCACGGCTCGTGGCATAGGTAACTTCTTCTATGAAGAGTGGAACAGGGCGTGCAGTGGCGAGTCAGGTTTCACTCCTGTGTTCGTTCCGTGGTACGAAAACCGCTCTTACGAAATGCCAATAAAGGATTATCGTAGGTTCGTGGAGTCGCTCACACTCGAAGAGTACGATTTGTTTAAGCGTGGCGCTACGCTCGAGGGACTGTGTTGGCGCAGAGCGAAGAAGCGTGAGTATGCCGACGAGTGGCGTTTCAAACAGGATTTTCCTGCTTCTGCTGATGAAGCATTTATGAGTACAGGTCATCGTTACTACCCGATAGAAGACACAGAGCGTTTGCGTAAAGGTTGCTTTACTCCTACGTTCGTCGGAGAGATAGGCGGTGATGCTCCTACTGGCGAGAAGTCGCTTGAGAACATTAAGTTCTCGAAGATAGAGGGCGGTGCGCTCAAAGTGTGGTTTATGCCTGAAGAGGAGCGATACACTAACCGCTATGTGGTAGTTGTCGATATAGGCGGCACCTCGCCACGCAGCGACCGCTCGGTTATATGTGTGTTCGACCGCAAAGATATGGCAAAGGCAGGTGTGCCTATTGTCGTGGCGGAATGGTGTGGACATATAGCCCACGACCTATTGGCGTGGAAAGCGGTACAGATAGCGACTGTCTATCAGAAAGCGTTGCTCGTTATAGAATCGAATACGCTCGAAAAGGAGCGTACGGAGGGCGACCACTTTGAGTTTATTCTCGACGAGATAGCAGATGTGTACGATAACCTTTATAGTCGTACGCCGTCTGATAAGATAGCGGCAGGTATGCCTGCTCGCTATGGCTTCCATACTAACCGCTCGACCAAGCCGATGGTGTGCGACCATCAGCGTAAGGTTCTGCGTGAGAATATGTACATTGAGACTTGTGCGGAGGCGGTTGATGAACACGATTGGTTTGAACAGAAAGAGAATGGCGAGTTAGGTGCTATCGACGGGCAGCATGATGACCGCCACATCACACGAGCCATTGGTGTATGGGTGTGCTACCAAGAGTTGCCTTACCCGAAACTGATAAAGAAACTTGACCCAGCAGCCAAAGCGAAGACGCGCAAGGTGGGTCTATCTTCGTTTTAATAACATTAAATCTTGACAATATGACATTCAGATTGAAAATTCGTGAGTGGGTGGATTTATTTTTCCACGATGTGTACGATTACTTTGCAGCGTTGCACGATGCTGTAAGGTTGCATTTTGCCATTAAGTTGGCTGATGCCAAGCAGCGAGCGTATAACAAGCGTTATTTTGTTATGCCCGACTACTTGAATAAACTAACTGTCATCAATAACAATGACATTAAATGGCTTAAACGAGCGCACCTTATGCGCAAGCAGGTGTCGCACCTTGAGATAATGCGAGATTGTCTTTACTACACTCCGCTCTCTCGCAACGATGAGAGTTCTCGTATGACGATAGAGGAGCGTATGCAGCGCAAGGCAAAATGGCTATCGTATATGGAGCGAGTGCGTAGCCGTTACTATCAGAACAAACTTAATAAAATACACCAACGCCATGCCAGAAAAAAGTGAGAACACCGAGATTATCACAGCCGAGCAGTCGGCAAAGAATTTAGTACGAGCCAATCAGACGAAGTTCCGCACGCAGGTGCAAGATATCATTCGTGGCAATATGGGGCGTATGCAGGAAGTCCTTGATACGCTCGACCCAAAAGAGTTCTGCGATGTGATGATTAAACTGATGCCGTTTGGCTTTGCCAAAGTGCCTGACGAAACACAGAAGAAGACCGACACCGCCGACCCGAAGATGTTACGTGAGATTGTTACTCGTGAACTTATGCGATAAAAGATAGGGGGTACTTTTTTTGGAAGTACCCCCTAAAAAAAATTTTAGACCTCGTTTTCTGCTTTTGGCGTTGTCGCATATCGCCTATCCCCCCTATACAAGATATTAGGGTTTACATAATAAGTACCTTTCAAATCAGGGTTCCGCCTGATGACATCAAGTCCGAGCAGTTCGTTCAGCCCATTATAGACACTCTTACTGCTCTCCCACTCGTTCATCTCCATACATTTGCTTACACTGACAGATACAATGCTGCCATAGCCCAGCACCGTCATCACATACGCCAGCACGCCTACTCCTGTCT
>CAVJQD010000067.1:0-9014 GCA_963651555.1 uncultured Clostridium sp.
AGCCATTAGTATATATATTACCAACTTCTACTTGGTTCCGTATACATATCTCCGCCACTCCAGCGTCTACCATCTCGCCACGCATCTCATCGTAAGAGCGAGTAGTTATATTCTGCAAAGAACCTACAGGTACTTGTATCTCCTTGCCGTCTTCAATAATAGTAGCGGTATTACCATTTATGTTCATTACGGCAACATCTTTGCCACCCCTTTGAGCAGTAGTGATATTACCATCTGCGTCTTCATATTGTCCGAATGTGTCATCGAACTTATCGCCCACCTCTTGCCGTACTCTTTGCTGATAGTTCTCTCGAGCCTTTTCAGAAACGGCTTTGGCTTGGTCTCGCAAGGCTTGCATTTCTTCTTCTGACAAATGTTGTATGCCATCATACACCTCTTGAGCCTGCATTCCCCAACCAATAAGGGCTTCAAGGTAATTCTCCATTACACCCTTATCGCTGTTCTTGCGTTTCTTCTCCCCAAGATTCTTACTCTTATATTTCGGGTCGACATAGTTGCTGCGCTCTATGCGGTTAGCAAGTTCCATTAACTCTTTGGTGTCTTTTGTCTGCTCAAGCGCACTTATCATCTGCTCCGCCTGCTCGGCTGTAGCGCCTCCCTCTTGCAGCATTTCACGTAATGCCTTACGAGTACTATTTAGTTTGCGACTGCTATGTATAAGAGACGCAGAGTTATACATACCACCGAAAAGGCTCATAGGAGCAACCGTTCCTGCGGTCTGCCCAAGCCCCTCCCAAGTAAACATTTGTTCTGCAGACTGACGCAGTTCGGCATTACCATTATCATCACGCAAATTTAATGGGTCATACGAACGAGCAAAGTCTATAACTGCTCCGAGATACTCTTCTGCCGTCTCTGTTACAGGGCTATGTATAAACTCAGTTGCCGTGTTGCGCCCCCAAATGCCATTGAAGATACGATTGATAGGAAATATCTTACCAAAACTCCAATCTATCAAATCACCGCCAGAACGTTCTGTGGTTGTTTCTTTTAAGGCATCGCCAAAACTACTCATAAATACTTTGCCGCTCCAGCCAGTATCTCCGCTTTCAAGCATATACTGCGTTTGGTCATCAAGTATACCTGTCCAAGTTGTTGGCATAGAGATTGTTTGTAACGGCGTACCTATTGCCTCACCTGCTGCATAAGTCCAAACCTTTTCTCCTGTCGTAGTAGCCTTACCTACTATCTGACCGTTAATCTTCAGACCCTTACCACTACTAAATATCTTGGCTAATGTTTCAGCAGCCTTTGGTGCTTTCGACATTAAGCCTCTACAAATCGCTCGCGCTCCCTTTGTACCAAGACCTCTTGTCAGCATCATATCAGCCATGAACTTAAGGCTCTCGGCTGTGCCTTGTCCTATCTGATAGCCTGTACTCAAATCAAACGAGCGTGCCTCTTGTGCATCAAGTTTAGCGAGATAAGCAGCCAGCAATTCCACTTGGTCATCACGCAGTTCTTTGCCCTCGTTGGCATCTCCGACAATGTCGTCAATGTAAATGGCTACTCCCGTTTGGTACAGGCTGAATATATCACGGTCAAAGAGTGTATCTCCTATGCCATGCAGCCAGTTCGCCCAAGGGTTCTCGTCGCCATACTTACTCGGTGCGGCATATATGGTAGCGGCGTCCTCGTACATGTGTCGTGCGGTAGCATAGTTAGCAGCAGCAATGCCATTAGCATTCTCGTGCTTGGCTTCCATCTCTTGGGCTTTAGTGAGAGCCGCATTCTCTGCTTTCTTATAGGTATGATTATATTTAGCGTCGAAATTATAAATCTTACTATTTATCTCTTCTAATCTCGCCTTATCTTCCTCGCTTAAATATGTAGTCGCTTCTTCTTGGAACGGATGTCTTAGGTCTTTTACCCCCGTATTATATGCAGCAGTGGAATTAAGAGCACCCCCAAAAGAACCTTTATTCGGTCTATTATCAAATTCTTCTGCGGCTTTATCGTTTTTCTGTTTCTTTATTCCCTCTGCCTTTGCTATAAGTTGATTCCTTTCTTCCAGCAGTTGCGGCATCTGCGCAGTGAGTCTTTCATACTCCTTATGTTTTATTTCATCAGCCCTGACTTGCCTTGCTCTATTCGCCTGCTTCGTCTGTGCCTCAGGCTTGAATGTATAAAGGTCATCGCCTTGTGGCACTGGAGCATTCTTGTCTTGCCAAGGAGCAACAGGTTTAGCAACAGGCTTTGCTGTAGTCTGTTGCGTTGTACTTTGTTGCGCTGCCAACAAATTAGCACTCGGTACAGTAACCTTTGGCGTCTCTACAGTTGGCTGCGCAGTAGCGGCTGGCTGCAGAGCAGGCTGCTGTGGTTCAGGCTGCTCCGCAGTAGTAGCGTTAAAGCCTAATTGACTATTGAACTTACCAAAGTCGCCATAATTGTATTCTTCTGCTGTTGCGTCGAATAGTTTTTTGCGCTTATTATCATCTTCGATGTCAGCACAGAATTCTTCAAAACTGCCTAAATCGTAAGTTTTCGACAGTTCATTATATAGTCTTTGTGCATTTTCTTTGTTCATCTTTTCGCTTTATAAAGTTTCTATTTCATTGGATTTGCTTTCTTGCCGTTAGAACTGCTGCTATCGGCACTCGAACTGTCACTCGAACTACTATCGCTATCAGTGCTGGCAGTAGGAGTGTATGTGTCGCTGGCAGCACTCAAAATGATAGAGTATAGCGCATTCATATTGTTTTCGGTATTATACTCACCAAGTCTACCAAACAGATTCCATATAGCATTCGTCTTGGTATCGGCATCCATATTTTGCATTTTGTCAAGAGCCACTTGTAAAGTTTCTGTTTTCGGATTGCCATTGTTATCTTTCAGTATCTTGCCAGTCGCATCGGTTACAGGGACTTTAATTATTCCACCCAACTCCGAACTACTAATCTTACCTGCTATATTCTGTGTGTAGTTAGTCCTCGTGCCTTTGGCTATCTGAAATGCCTTGCCTGCTAAGTATATAGTATCAGTGGCTTGACCTGCTTGCCGTGCTTCATCGGCTTTCTTTTTTAAGTCCATTTCCGCTTTTCGCAGAGCGTTATTGTCGTCGTTCATCTTCTTTTGGAGAGCACGGTTCTTTTCGTTCTCTGCGCTTGTGAAATTGCGGTCTTTCTCTTTCTCGGCAGCGTTATATGCGTTGTTGATGGCAGCCATCTCCTTGTCCATATTATGCTTCAAGTTTGCCATGTATACTTCTAACTGCTGTGCTTCACGCTCGCTTCTCGCTTTCTGACGCTCTTCACGCATCTTGTCCAAGCGTTCGTTGTAGTCTTTCGTTACCTCGTAGTACTTCTTCTCAAGTTCGTCTTGTACCTTGGTTATCTCGCTACGGTCGGCTGCTTTCAAGCCAGCAGACGTGCCTATGGTGTCGCCTATGGTCATTATCAAACTACCGATAGCAGCAAGTTTCTTCTGACGCTCATTCCTACGCTTCTCAAAGTCCAACTCTGTCTCTACCTGTTCTTTCGACACAATGTCTTCGATGAACTCAGTCGGTTCCCATGGCTCTAACTCCCCTGTGTTAGGATTTACCTGAACGCCCATCTTTAGGTTCATTTCTTCAGGAGAGAGAAACTCGCCAAGCAGATAGGCTATTTGCGCTATGGTCTTATTACCTAAATGTCCATCGACATTATTACGAACAAGATTGCCGTCTTTATCAATATCGCTTGGAAACAATCGCTTAAACTCTTCTGTCTTATACAGACCACTCTCTTGTATTATATCATAGATTACTTTGTCTTGGAACAGTTTAGTTCCTGCGTCGCTTCTCAAGAATTTCATAATGTCCGTGTCGTTATCAAGACCATATTTCTTGAATAGCGCCAAGAACTTATTACGGGCTTCTTGCGTGTATCGTACGGGCTGACCATCGGTGGTAACCGATTTCGACTCCTTATCGCCTTTCACTTCGCCCGAACGCAGAGCCTCTTCCAATTCTCCATTGGCTGCAAGTTGTATGGCATTATCAGTGGTACGCTGGGCGAGTAGTTTGCGCATCAGTTTATCGCCCGACATATCGCTAAACATACCAAGCCCCATTCGTTTCTGCATGAACAGCAAGTCTGCATCGCCAATCCAAGTGCGGAGCGTATCGCCATCGCCCACCTTGCCATTGTCTATGCCACGATAGATATTGAGCAGAATCATCTCTTCTCGCATATTATCGTCTTGCTCTTTCTCCCATTTCTTCTGCTTCTTCTCTGCATCTCTGCGTACTGCAGGGTCGTCGGAGTTTAAGCCTTGCGCTATCTCATCAGGTAGTGGTGGGTATTTCCTTTGGTATTGTTCCCATTGTCCTGTAGCATTGTTCAGTTTGTAGTATGTGCCTTGAATGCAAGCATACCGCTCTCCGTCTTTCTCGGTAAGCACAGGTATTGCCTTGCCGTCTATTACCTCGTAGTATTTGCCGTCAGCCGCTTTCTGTACCTGCGCTCCTTTCTCCGTTATAAGGTTAGCAAGAGTTTCGTTTGTTGCCTTTTGCCACATCTCATCGTCTACGCCATAGTCCTTGCGTGCTTGTACGAGCATCGCATTCTTCTGCGCATCTGTGAGGTCAGGGTTGTTCTTTATGCTTTCAACCGTTTCTTTCCAGTCGGCACTCTGTATGCTTCTTGGGAGTTCTGTCTTTTCTGCCTCGTCGTCGTAACCAACTTCTTTTTGAAACCAAGAGCCTTGCTTCTTTCCATTCTCATCGAGTGGGTTCTCATTGAAAGGCGATGGCGTTCCGTTGTTGTTTGTGCTTTGGTTCTGATTGCTATTCTCCTCGGAGAGCGTTTCGACCTTATTTGTTGCGTCAGCGTTCTCTGTACCTGTCTCAGTTTTTACCTCGGTCTTCCCACCTGCTGTGCCATCACCTGCTTGGGTCGGGTCTTGCACTTTGGTGGGGTCTTGAACGGTAGCATTACTATTCTCCCCACCCTGTTGTGCAGCACCGTCAGTGGGGGCTTTCTCGGTGTTGGCGTTATCAATAGGTAAACCATCTTCGCCATAGCCATACTTCGTACGCAACGCTGCCAAACGAGCATTATACTCATCTTCATTCAGTGTCGTGTCACTCTGCAGTTTCTGTAGTTCAGCGTCAAAGGCAGCAGACTTTTCTTCTGCCGTCATATCTGCTATTGACTTTGTCTCGCCAAAACTACTTTTAGGTAATGCGGTTGTTGCCCCACCTATCTCATGCTCGTGGTTTTGATAGAATGCAGCAATTGCTTCTTCGCCTGCTTTCTTATCAACTTTCTGCCATTTACCATTACGATATACCAAGTACTCATTACCATTGCCAGTTACTTGTACGTCGCCCTCGCTTGGCGCTCCACCTGAAACGGCTTCGTAGATTGTACGCCCATCGCTGTCCGACCGAACAGCGGCACGTTTGGGGTGTTCTGCGTCCCAAGCCGCCTGCTCTTCTCGTGCAGCAGATTCCATATCTTGAGCAGTCAGTTGCGGATTACCCTGTTTTGCTTCGGGCTTACTCGGGGCTTCGGCTTTATTGGTAGGTAAAGGCTTCAGGTCTTCTTGTCCCAACTTAACAGAATCTATTTCAGCCTGTGCGAGTTTCTTTGAATTATGATATATCAACCATGCTTGATAGTCCTTTTTCTTTAACTCCGCTTCGTATTCCTGCTCCTTCTTCTTTAACTCCGCTTCGCGTTCCTGCGCCTCTTCTTCTTCACTCTTGCCTGTGCCGAAATCGTTCTTCGTCATCGGTTGCCTCGGAGGAATTGGGTCTAATGTTTGTAAGCCCGGGCGCATTATAGGAACAGTTACGCCATATTTTACCTTAGCCTTAGCGATATTCTCATCTTCTATATTTTGCTGTCCCTCAGGAGTTGCCTCCTCCGCTCGAATTTTTGCCCACCTTGTTCTTTCATCATCAGCAGCATAGTCGGTACGCTCGCCACCACCCTCGGGGTGGGCGGCGGCATTGTCTGTCTTAATCTTATTGGCGATGTACTCTAACTCATCTCGGGTTAAATCCTGTACTGGTTTATCTGATATTACCATACTCTAATCTCTATTAACTTTGTTGCGCCGTATCTTTTTTATTCTTTTTCTTATTTCCCCCCCCCCTCTTTTGCGAAGTTCTCCGAGAAGAAACCACCTATGCTCTTGGCGCCGCCGATACTATTAGTCATAGTCTTCATGCCTGCGCTAATATCGTTGTCAGCCGACTGACTCAGTTGGTCTGCTTTATTGTGTAGACGGTCTGCTTGTTTCTGCATACCACTCGCCTGTACATTTGCAACGCTACTCAAAGCGGTATTATAGTTGTCACTCGCCTGCTTTGCCAATGCGCTATAGGTATCCGATATGCTATCGGCTCGTTGCTTGCTTTGCGCTAACGCCATTTCAGGTGTAGCGCCACCCATAGCAGCCTGCGCCGCCTGCTGATTAGCCTGCGCCTCTAACTCTCTTCGTTGTGCGTTAATAGTGTCCTGCGCTGCCGCATTACCCAGTGGGTTGCCAGCATCTGCTGCTAACCGACGAGCGTCTGCTTCCATTACATTCTGCGCATTCTGTTCCTGACGGTTAGCCTTTTTCTCTTTCACGGCTGCGCCTACCTTTTTACCTACACCTATGGCTGCTTGCGCTGCGCCCATAGCCATTTGCAATCCTGCTCCTGTCATGATATCTCTTTATTTAATTATCTTGGTTTATCTGAATATCTTATTGTCGAAGTAATATCTACATACTCTATCTTACTTTCAGGTAGCAAGCAACCTACATATACCACCATCAAGAAACGGCAACTGTTGCGCTCTATGGTCGTGCCTATATCTCGCACTGGCACTCCTGCTACGTGCTTACGCTCCGTACCACCCAAGTACATCCATTTCTTTCCGTCAATGCTGCCGCTCACATATAAGCCGCTGCTCTTGCCCTCTACGCCTACGAATAATCCTCGCAGCACTACACGAAATGAACCTTTCAGGTCGTCGCTATCAAGTTTTATCGGGCGTGATTGGAGTAGTATATCGTTACCATAGTCTGCACCATCGTAAGGAAACTCCCATAGGTTGCCGTCTGCTTTCTTGACATCTCTATAAACAGGCTCTTTTACGACAACCACTACGGCGTTTTCTTCCTTTTCTTCTTCTTTTTTTTCTTCTACTACTGGTTCGGTATAAACTATATCGTTATCGAAAGGGTGTGAATGGTCTGAAGCATTTATAGCATCTCCGCCGCCAGTGGGTAAGGCGTAACCCTTAATTGGGTGGTCTATTATGTCATAATCTTCTTTCTCAAGTATCTTATACCGATTAAGCCAATCATCATTATTTATGCAGTTCATAAATTCGGTATAATAATACCTACCTTTCGATTTTGACCAAATATCAATAGAGGCACAAGCGAGTTCCTTTGTATAAGTAACAGCATAAACCTTATAGCGATTCTCTCCGAGTTTTTCTATTTTTGTAAATTTCCCGTAACCCATCTTATTTTCTCCTATCTTCTACCCGAACTACCACCAGTACGAGAACTGCTTGCGTCGCCTGCGCGTGTACTGCTCGTGCTACCTGAATGGCTGTTGTTACTATTTATATCAGTGCGCACACCAGCCGAATTGCCATCGTTAGTATTTACATTAGTTCTTGAACCACCATAGCGTCCATCGCCATCGCTTTCGCTGCTACGCTCTGTAATGGCAACTTCTCCCTCATCTTCCATTACCTGCTCTTTGTGCATACTATAGCCATCTATTATCGCATAAAGCGAAGCAGGGTAGTTCTTCGTGTCAAAGGCTATGCGCTTATTCAGTTTCGTACATACGTTACTTTCTATATCGAGCATATAGCAATAAGCATAATCCTTATTGTAGATTATCAGTTTCGACTTAACATAGCAGTAACTAACATGAGTTCCTGCTGTACTCAAATAGACACGAAAATCTTCTTTCGAGATAGCCCCCGACAGTTGTACCAACTGCACGTGAGTAATAGCGTTACCATATACTTTCAGACCATCGCCTTTGGCATATTCGCTCGATAGGTTCGGAAGTGGTTCAGGTGTGCCGTTGATATCACCCGACATTAACTCTGTATCTGCACCACTCAATAGCATTAGACCTTTCTCTGTACTGAAATAGATACCCTTGTCGGTCTGCGCTATCGTATCGGGATTGTTGCACACCTCACGAGATGCTGGCGCACTACTCAAATAAGAGCCTACACCACTGGTGTCCACCTGCATAGTGAATATACCCTCGGTTGTGAATACATACAGTGGGTATGTACCGAATTGTCCCTGCGACAATGCCACTGTGTTGGCGCTAAAACCTATAATCTTACCATAGCCTACAGTGTAAGTCGTTTCGTATGGAAAAACGATAGGGTTATTTAGTTTCGACACTTTGAATGTGTTACCATCACGCTCTATCGTAACCTCTTCGTCTACTTTCAAGTCGGCATACGCTGCGCCTTGACTTGCTTCTCTTGTTACGCTATAGTGGTCAAAGTCGTTAAGGTCTATCGGGTCGCCCATATAGTACGACATATTCGTAGTCTTGTCCTGTGTAAGCGAAAGACCCTTGTTTATCTCGAACCAATAGTACTTATTGTTGCTGCGCACCTCTATGCCTTTTATAATAGCATTAGTGGCATACGCACTTGGGTAAATAAAACTCTGCAATACTAAACGATTGTTGAATGCTATTGGTTTCTTCCAGCCAAGCGTCTCATTAAAGTTGATAGTATCATCTTCTACTCGTACCGAACCCACCAAAGTGTAGTCGTTCGAGCCATCGTTTATGTCGCCGATGATACCCTGCGTTAACCCCAGTTTCTCCTTTACGGCTGTATTTATCTTATCACGATTGGTATTCAACAGGTTTGCTAAATGCTCATAGCGTAAGGCGTTTTGGTGGGTCGCAAGGTCGTTGCCCTCGCTCTGCTCACACATACTGTGCGCCCCCAAGCCACCAGCATAATGCTCAAAGCCATGTGTTATCACTTGTGTAATATCGGCTATATGCAGTTTGC
>CAVJQD010000067.1:9301-11700 GCA_963651555.1 uncultured Clostridium sp.
GTGATGAAAATATCAACGCTTTGTATCAAATCCAACGCTTCAGGTTTACTATGTATGATGAATGCTGGCGTGTCAAGTTCTCTACTTAATACTGTATAGAGGTTGACGGCATGAATACTACTGTCAGCATCCATCTCATTCATATTCCATATAGCAACCCCTAATTCTCCATAATGTTTATTTGATGTCCCTTTTGCAAATTTGCACTGCCAATTGTTGTTGGTTGTATAATCGCCTGCTTTGCCATAAATATTCCCCTCCCATTTCAAAGGAATTTTGCCGTTAGGAGCATTTTTTTTATTCCATAGGTCACCGCAATCATTATTCTGATTGTTCTGATAAATATTCGCTATCATACAATCAGTCCATCCTATAATACCAGAACGCCCTAAAGTATTAGCGACAGAAGTATTTGAGTTGTCCAATGGGCGACGGAAAGGGGCAACCTCGGCACAATATGAATCCCACGTGATATCTTGTATCGCATTTACAAGCCCCATTTTTTTGCCCGTCTCATCTGGGTTAGCAAATATTACACCCGGGTCTGTAGAGTCTTTGTAACCTCTTCTTTGGTAATCGTATGTCAGTTCTTCTTTTGAAGTGTCATATTTATAGTAACCATCTCTATCAAATGTCTTGCTATTAAATTGGTAGACTTCTCTAAACCCCACAGTATTTGTTGACAGTCCCCAATAATCGTAATTAGGAATTTGATATTTTATCGCAAAACCATGATTACGCATCAAGTCAGCCCATTGTTGGCTGTTGCCGTCATGGTGTGTAAATATCCATTCTGCCGTCGGCTTTTCTTCTCCGCTTTCTTTGTGCTTCTTCAAAGCGGTAGCGAACTCGTCATCTATTACTTCTTTAACCCATTCTGAAAATTTCTTTTCCACTCTCTTTTGACCGACAGTGAAATCCCAATACTTTTGCTGTTCCCACCACCAAGCACTCTTAAGTAATTGCTCTTGTACCTCTGACTGGAACTCGAACTTGTCTCCCGTAAAGACTGCGCTATCCGCCGCCCTCGCTCGTAACAATAGATTATCACTTGTGTAATCTTGCTCTCCTGTCCGTGTTATCACCTTATAAGGGTCGCTTGTACAAAACACAGGTTCAGATATATTCACATAACTACCGTCATACAATCGTATAGCATAGCGCATTAGGCAAGCGCCATTGATATATTCTCCTTTGCGCACACCTGCGCTCAATAGTTTAAAGTTGTCAGATATACGTTGTTTGTAATCAAGAGTGCCTTTTGTATAAGTCAAGAAGTTCTTCAGTATATAGTCTGAATTACCGCCATCGGTTTCTCTGCGTAATCCCGAAGACTGATGTTTATCGACAAGCACAGCGATGCCATTGCCTATCGTGCCAACGGTCATCTCCAGCCCCATATCTTCTACACTTGTAGCGCTGCTATATTCCAGTTCGCCCGTGTCGTTGTTTTTCTTGAACACGTGCATCTTACGGCAATAGCACAGAATGTTATTCAGGAAATCTATGCGTGTACAATCGGCAGGTAAAGTGGCAAGTGTCTTCTGATTATGCTTGCCTGCCAACGCCTCTTCTTCGCTCTGCCAAGTAAGCACCCTACCATTGCGGTAGATATAGTTATTCTGCTTTGAGGTTTTGTGTACCCATACATCGTCATAGCCGCTTATGTCGGCTTTGGTGCGTATAGGCTCAAACGGTACAAGGACTCCGTCTTTCAACTCAAGCCCTATCACTTCATTGCACGCACCCTCTTCGCCCTGTGTAGCATAACTACCAACACGTTCAATGCCTTTTACCGGTATGGTCTTTATCTGCCCCTCTTGCATCGCCTAAAACAAATGATACTTTCTATTCACTGGCTTCTTTTGTGCATTGATACGGTTCTTAATCTGTATCAGATTATTCTCGTATGCAGTATTGTAGATATCTGCGTGTTCAGGCGCAACAAATAGAAACCATTTATACATTACAAAGTTTACTAATGCCTCAAAGATAGCAACCTCTACCCCCTTAAAGGCATTCTCGTCCATCCAATCGAGTATGTTTATGCGGTACACCACCGCCTCCCGTTCGTCTTTGTCAAGTGGCTCGAACAATCTATTGTCGTGTAGGTCGGCTGCATTTGGCACATCTTGTAGTACCTTGTATAGTGCAGGCTCTTCACCTGCTACCTCCACATAACTACCTGCTTTCCAAGTTTCAGGTTTAGGCTGGCTCTTGGGCATAAGGCTGTACTTAACAACCGTTGCACCAATCACTCGCTCCATTGTCTCTATCTGCTCACCAAAGACATTCTCTTTTATATCGAACTCGTACGAGCAAGGTATCTCGTTCTTTCTCGATGAAAAGCGCAGGTTCAGATAGCCCGAATGCGCTATGTTCTCGCCATAGTATTTTGT
>CAVJQD010000068.1:0-11360 GCA_963651555.1 uncultured Clostridium sp.
CGTCACCAGATCCTAAGTCTGGCGCGGCTACCAATTACGCCAATGCCGCAAATGCACCGCAAAGGTACGAACTATTTTCTACCTACACAACACTAAGAAAGAAAAATGTCAGATTATTCGGTTTATTACCATCAATTCGCCAACGGTATTCGGTTGGTATATCAACAGATAGACTCACCTGTTTCGTATCTTGGGCTGATGGTGGGCGCAGGTACTCGTGACGAGGCGCAGAAGGAGAACGGTATTGCGCATTTCATTGAGCATGCGGTATTCAAGGGGACTTCCTCGCTCAGTTCTCGACAGATCATCAATAAGATAGAGGATGTGGGTTGCGACCTCAACGCCTACACCACGAAGGAGGAGACGGTGTTTTATGCCTCGACGCTCTCGGCGTATTATGACCGTGCTTTGCGTCTTATCACGGACATGGTCTTTGATCCATCGTTTCCTACCGAGGAGTTGAACAAGGAGCGATTGGTTATCTATGACGAGATTGAGTCGTACAATGACTCTCCATCGGATCTCATCTATGACGACTTTGAGGACTTGATCTTTCAGGGTCATGCGTTGCATTGCCCTATCTTAGGTGAACCTAAGACATTGCGTTGGATCAACGGTGACAAGATGCATCGATTCATGCAGTGGGCATATAATCCGGATGCGATGGTGTTCTTTACGCTCTCGTCGTTACCGTTTAATAAGGTGTTGCAACATGCGGAGCGGTATCTCTCGGACTGTCCGTATCCAAGTCGCGACTTTGTAAGGCAGGCGCCTACGGCATATCGTGCTGCTGAGACTTCGTTTCGCAAACATACCCATCAGGTCCATTGTATGTTAGGCAACATCGCGTATCCGATAGGGCATACGCATCAGTTGGGTCTCTATCTCCTTAATAATATACTTGGCGGGTCGGGTATGAACTCACTACTCAACCTTGCTGTGCGTGAGAAGAATGGGTTGGTTTATACGATAGAGTCGAACTATACGCCATTGTCGGACACGGGTTATTGGTCGGTTTACTTTGCGGCAGACGAAGACAAGAAGGATCAGTGTCTTGACCTTATCCATAGGCAACTGCAACGGTTGGTGGACAAACCGCTTAGTCCAACGATGTTGCGTAAGTACCAAAAGCAACTGCTTGGTCAGATGGCTATCATGGCAGAGAATCGGGAGAACAATGCTCTTGCTATGGCGAAGCATGTGTTGTATCAGAATGTCGCGCCATCGTGGCAAGAGACTTACAAAGAGATAGCACGACTGGAGGCGAGTGACCTCTATCGTATTGCTAACGAGTGCTATCGGGGGGAGGATGTGTCGGTGCTGATGTACTCTTAGGAGTTTATACGTTTATGGGTTTATGGGTTTACGCGTTGTTTAATTGTGTTTATTGGTTGAGGAGTTGAGGAGTTTAGGAGAAGTTGAAATGGTTGAAGTTCGTTTATTCGTTTATGGGTATATACGTTGTTTATTGAGTTAGTTGGTTGATTGTGTGTAATTGGCTGTGCGTTGGGGAGTTTATGTTGGTGGTTGTACAGTTTAGGGGAGTTGTCATAGTGGAAAGTTGGCGTTAAGATTTGGCTGCGATTGTTAATGGAATTGGGTATAAAATAGGCGTTTTTGGGGTATGATGAGTGTGTTGTTGGATGAGGTGAGGGTAGCCTATCCCTTCGATATCCCTTCGATATCCCTTCGATAGCGTTGCTACTTTTCTTACTGCTATGTTCTTTTAAGATTTAAGGGTAATGGCTTTTACATTTGATGGTGCGGCTGTGGTGAACGGTCATCACTACCTTAATAGATATAAAGAGAGTCCCCATTGTTGATAGGGACTCTCTTCGTGTTTATACCGATACTCTTATTGTTCTTGCTCGATGTTGACTTGCAGTGGATAGTTGAGTAGGTCAGACTGTTTGGCTATCTCCGAGAACCATTCGGCATCGGTAGCGAAGTGCCACTTACTCCATCCGCCTGCGAAGTAATAGGTGAGCGTGTCGCCTGCAATGTAGGGTGCGAGAGAGAGTAGAGAGTTGTCGATGATGCGTGTCTCAACGGCCTTTGGCAAGATGACGCCGGCATAGTTACGCCCAGCGGGTACGCCTGCATCGCTTACAGCATTTTCGGCATAAGCGATCCAACGACCTTGTTGTTGGTACGACACATTGTCGAGACTATCGTGCAGATAGATACCTGCAGCCACTTGGAAGGTGTCTACAATGGTCATGTCAGCCACGAACGACTTGAACACTACCTGTGAGCGGCAGTAGGGAGTACCTGCTTGAACGGTGATGGTCTGGTCCATGTTGTCGTATGACAAGCGGAAAGTAGTGCGCAATGCGCCTTGCTCAAGGAGCTCCCACGTGTTGTAGTGGTTACCCACTAACAACGAGTCGTGCCAGAAAGGTGCTATGCCACCGCAACCGAGGGTATGTCCCACCTTATAACAATCGAGTCCTTTGCCCCAATCGATGTGATAGGAATAGCCTTGTTGCAGTTCGCGGTAGTAGAACGAGTCGACCACCAACTCGTCGGTGCACTTAAGCCACAGGTCGACGCCATTGCTGGGGTACTCATTGGCGAGTGCCGGACCATACATACGATAGGCTGCATACTCGTTCTCGAAGGCGAAATCGTCCTTGCGTTCTGGCACAAAGCGAGCGTATACCTTCGTCTTTGGCGAGAGGGGTTTACCTTTCTTCCACGTATAGGTGTTCTGCATGCCCCCGCGTATGGATACTTGGAACAAGATCGAGGAGGGCACGCTGTCGCGGTAGACTACCTCGTAGGGTATGCTATTATTGTCCTCGTCATATAGAGCGAAGTGTCCTACGCTCTGCGCTGTGAGTTGTAGGTCGGCGGCTGCTATCTCTACCACCTCGTCGAACCGCTCAGTGAGCGACGGGTTAGTGATAGTGATGCGAGTGATATTCTGCTTGCAACCCACGAGTAGCGCAGCAAGAAGTACGATCAGTGCTGTCTTTTTCATTTGGGTTGCTTGCCTATGTATGCCAATATACCACCATCTACATAGAGGATATGTCCATTGACTGCATTACTTGCCTCGGAAGCAAGGAAGACAGCAGGACCGGTCAACTCTTGCGGGTTGAGCCAACGACCAGCCGGTGTCTTAGCGCAGATGAAACTATCGAATGGGTGTTTCGAGCCGTCTGGCTGGGGTTCACGCAGCGGTGCTGTTTGGGGTGTTGCAATATAACCAGGACCGATACCGTTGCATTGGATATTATACTGTCCATATTCGGAGCAGATATTACGGGTCAACATCTTGAGTCCACCTTTGGCAGCGGCATACGCGCTAACGGTCTCGCGTCCCAGTTCGGACATCATTGAGCAGATGTTGATGATCTTACCGTGACGGCGTTCCATCATGCTAGGCAATACGGCTTTTGACACAATGAATGGTGCGTTGAGGTCGATGTCGATCACTTTGCGGAACTCGGAGGCTTCCATCTCGTGCATCGGGATACGGCGGATGATGCCTGCGTTATTCACCAATATATCGATAGGACCCACGGTCTCTGTGATCTCTTTTACCATGGCTTGGACTGCGGGTTCGTTGGTGACATCGCACACATAGCCGTGCACAGGGATACCCTTCTCTTTGTAAGCAGCCAAGCCTTTGTTGACGAGTTCTTGGTTGATGTCGTTGAAACAGATTGTGGCTCCTTGCTCAGCAAAAGCAGATGCGATAGCGAAACCTATACCATAGGAAGCGCCTGTGACAAGGGCAACACGCCCTTGCAGAGAAAAGTTTAGATAAGGATTCATAGTGTTATTACTTTAAGTCAGTTATTAATGCAAAGTCTTGGTCACCGTAGTCGAGGTTCTCGCCTCCCATACCCCAGATGAAGGTATAGTTGTGCGTTGCGGCAGCGGAGTGGATAGACCATTCAGGCGATAGGACAGCCTGGTTGTTGTGCATCCATATATGTCGAGTCTCTTCTACTTCGCCCATGAAGTGGCATATAGCTTGGTCTTCGGGTAACTCGAAATAGAAGTAAGCCTCCATACGACGGCTGTGTACATGCGCAGGCATTGTGTTCCATACACTACCAGGCGCTAGTTCGGTCATGCCCATCTGCAGTTGGCATGTAGGCAGCACTTGGTTTACGATCATCTTATTGATGTTGCGTTCATTCGAACCCTCGAGAGAGCCCAAATGTGCCACAACGGCATCGGCTTTGGTTATTTTCTTATCGGGATAGGTGGTATGAGCCGTAGTGGAGTTGAAGTAGAACAAAGCGGGTTGGTTAGGGTTGACGCTCTCGAAGCGTACTTCACGGTCGCCTTTGCCGAGGTAGAGGGCTTCTTTGTAGGAGAGGTTGAACACTTCATCGCCCACATATACGCGTCCTTCGCCTTGCCCTACATTGTAGATCCCTATCTCACGGCGTGTGAGGAAGAACGGTGCTTTGAGTGGGTCGATAGCCTCAAGGAGTACCTTCTCTTTTACGGGCATTGCACCTCCCACAATCATACGGTCGTACATCGAGTAGACCATGTTCACCTCTTCTGGTGCAAAGAGTTTCTCGAAGAGGAAGTCATGACGCAGACGGGTTGTATCATACTGCTTGGCATCCACTGGATTAGCAGCATAACGGATCTCATAGTTTGTTTTCATATCTATATCATTATAGGTTTTAACTTACACTGCAAAGGTAATCTATTTATGCGGAAGCAAGTGAGAGCAAATACTCTGTTTTTGTAGAATAATTGTCACTTCGATGGCTTCGCTGTCTTGTCTTTCTTGAACTGCCACATCCATGCGATACCCAGCGAGAGGTTCATGGAGTTGGAGTTGTCGAAGTAGTCACTCTTATGGTTACTAAATATATCGCCAAAGCTATAGTTGAACCGAGCCTCTATTTGCCATACTCCAGCCACACTGCGATAGAGTCCGCCGATACCGGCAGCGATACCCCAATCGAATCGCGAGTCGGCAGCATAGTGTTGGGCTTTGAGGTCGGAGGGTAGGTTATAGTGTTGCTCGTGGACTAGCACACCGATCTGTGGACCCAGATTGATGAAGCCCCGTCCTTTGTTGCCGAAATAGATATGGGTAAGGAAAGGCATCTCTATATAATCGAGTTGCCGACGGTATCCGGTCTCTGTCTCACGCCAACCTCGCTGCATATAGTTGAGTTCGAGTTGCAGTCCGCAGCACTTGTGTCCGCTGTACCGAAAGACGAGTCCAGCCGTAGGACCGAGGTAGGCTTTGAGGGCGGATTGGGTAACCGATGGTGAGAATCGTACCATCGATGCCAATGCTGCACCCTGCACACCGAAGTAGTATTCCGGTTCGCTTAGATGCGGTTGTGCCGATATACTCAGTGTAAAAAGGATGGATAGTATGCCGAGAGCGAGTCGTTTCATCGTGTCTCAACTGTGATAGAGCGGTTCTCATAGCCGCCGTTATCGTTCACTTGTACGCATTGGAAGTCGGACTGTAGTCCCTCATAGTGAGCCTGACCGATACCATCCGCCTTCTGTTGCAGGAGTTGAATGGTATAGCGTGTGATGTCGTACCCGAGGTAGTCGTAGCGTGGTGTCTGCGATGTGATATCGTTGCCGAAGTATTTCCCGAAGTTGATGTCGTAGGATATCTTGTCCAGCGAGAAGGACTTCACATCGTGGAAGATGGCAGTATAGAACGATGGCAGCGGTATTGCCTGTTCTTGCCAAGTGTAGAAGGAGAGCATTGACAGTCCTTGCTTCTGGAGAGGGGTGACATATTGGAATAGACCCTCGTTGTCGGAGTACTTCTCCGAGGGGAATATGAGGATGTTCTCTGCATCATTACGCAAGAAATAAGCCAACGAGTCGCCTGCCACATAGTGGTTCTCTACCGTGGTGCAAGCAACATGGGCTTGCTGTAGTTGGGTGTGTAGTTGCTTGATCTTGCTCGTAGCATTGTCCCATTGCACGAATACGCAGTTCGGATGTGGGTTCTTCGACTGGATATAGTGGATGAGTACTTCGTTCTCCGCCTCGTTAGAGGGGTTGCACTGAATGAGATACGGGTTGCGTTCAAGGTCCGATACCTTATAAGTAAAAGGAATGACAGTGGGTATCTGATGCTGATAAGCAAACTGTGAGACGATGCTTACTTGTGAGGGATAGGCAGGTCCGATGATAGCATCCATGTTGAGCCACTCGGGCTGCGCGAGGATAGTAGACAACTTCGAAGTGTTCTTCTCGGTGTCGTATACGTATACCTCAAACTTCTGCCCGTTGTCCCGTGCCTTCTCGAGAGCGAGGAGTGCGCCTTCGTAGAACTCCACGAAGCGGTCGATAGACGGTTCGCGCAGGGCTACATCCGTCATGAGAGGCAGTAGGAAAGCGATACGCAATGGGGTGGGAGTGGGTGCGATGGCGTCTTCCTCGGTACGGACAGTGTCAGCAGTTGCTACCTCTGGCTCGGGTGTATGGATAACCTCCTCTTTCTCTTCGGGTGGTTCTACGGCAATAACCTCTTGCTCTGTGCGAACGGTGTCTATTGCTTTTGCCTCGGCAATAGGTTTGCTCTTGGTTGCAGGTGCCACTTGCACGGTTTCCTTACGCGCAATGAGGAGGTGGTCTCCGATAGCCATACGCTTGGCTGACTCGGGATTGAGCGACTCGATGTCCTTGATGCTCACGCCATACTTCTTGCTCAGTCCGTAGAGGGTCTCTTTGGGCATGAGCTCATGGACGATATACTGCGCCGAGTCGATCTGTGCTACATAAGGGATATAGATGACCTGTCCCCGTTTGAGACCGCTGTTCTTCAGCTCGGGATTGCACTTAATGATGTCCTCTTGCGATACGTTGAAGTTCTGACTGATGCGGAACAACCCTTCACCTTGCTGCACGGCATACTTATAATAGACTTTCCCTTTGATGGTATCTGTTGGATAGTCCTGTGCCACAAGGCTGGCGTTGCCTAATAAGACAAGGCAGATGAACGTAAGTAGTAGTGTGTAAGTCTTTCGCATATCGGTAGTGTGTTTAGTGTCGATACCTCATGCGCCGTGTCGTGAGTACGACGGCAGCGGTGAGAGCCAAGCAGAGCAACGGCAGTGCAATGGCATAGACGGTGTATATATTCTTTTTCTCGTTGACGGCAGTGGTGTTGAGCAGCCGTAGTGGAATGGTCTTCTGTCGTAGGTTGACCAGACCCGATTGGTCCGTTAGCCAAAACAAGGCATTGAGGAAGAAGTCCCTATTGCCGAACTGCATCTTGGAGTAACGGTCGTAGCCGCAAGGTAATGCCTGCCCATTCTGCCACTCGTTCTGTAGGATAGAGCCCGATGCCACAACGATCTGCTTAGCATGGTCGGTCTGTGTCACTTTCTCGGAGGTGGCTATCAGGCTGTCTGGCATCATACGATGGGCAAAGAGCGATGAGAACTGTCCTTTGAGACTCACCGCCACGGGGATGTATGCCCGTGTGAAAGCCTGAGGATTGATACTGAGGTCCGATAGGTCAACCTCCGCTGGCGTTGCGATAAACCTGGACGCATCGCTCGTAGCCAAGAGGATAGTCCGCTCTTGTGTCGTGGAGTCGCCCACGAAGTCGATGCTCGAAGCAAAGGTCGACGACACCTGCATGACGTTGTGCGTCACCGGACTGGCTGAGGATGTGAGTAGCAACGGTGCGTAACACCAAGGAATTGGCTCGTATTGCGGTTGCGTTGGGTCGCGTGATACATCGACGGGGATAGACAGACACTGCAGGTCGGCAAGCAGGCACGGATTGACCCGTACCCCGTAGCGGAAGAGCATGTCTTGGATGTTCAAGTCGAGAGCAATGATAGGAGTAAACCCGTTCTGCGAGAGAACCTCCTCCGAGAAACGCACCCCATTGAGCGCCCAGAGGACCGACCCTCCGTGCATGATATACTGGTCGAGGATATACTTGTCTTGTTCCGAGAAAGGCTTCTGCGGGTCGGCTATCACCACCACCTTGAATGGGTCGAGGCAGTCCACCTCCTTCGTGAGAGACCCTCGGTAGACATCAAAGTAAGGCGAGGCAAGTCGTTGGATGTCCGCCGTCAGATGTTCGTCGAGTTCGCCGTGACCTTCAAGGAAGACAATCTTGCTCTGTTCGGTCTGTGTAAGCGACTGTATCGACTCCGCAAAGAGATACTCCAACGACTCAATCGAGTGGTTCAGGTTCTCTGCCCCCGACAGTCCACGATTATTCTGCAGCAGACACACCATCGTTGCCTTGTCTCCATAGCGCAGCCGTGCGAAAGGATAGACGATGGTCTCGGACGCCTTGCCAGAACGGTCACGCTCGTAGACGGCCGTTGGCGTATACCCATACTGCTGCAACTCCTGCATAAGGGCTTTCTGTTGCGCTTCGTTTAGGGCGTTCGGGTTGCAGATGTTGCAATGAATATCGCCATATACGTCGAACTCACGCAGCAGTTGCACCGTCGCCTCGCGCAATCGAAGGAAACCCGAGTTGAGTTCTCCCTCAAGGAATAGGTCCACCTCCACGCCGTCCGTGTGACGCAGCAACGACTTCGTCTCATCGCCCAGCGAGTAACGATGGTCATCGGTTAGGTCGATGCGGAAGAACCACCAGTGCGCTGCTACGTTGAGCAACACAAGCCCGAGGAGTATTATCCAGAAGGAGTACCTCTTCATACTATTTCTGCAAGGACTCGAATACCTCTTTGTTTACTACCACTGGGTAGGTCTCATGCAGCCGTTTGAGCCACTCTTTCTCGAGATAGTCCTGATAATCCGTCAGCACTTTCCCACGCTCATCGGCAGGCTCTTCGGCGCCTTTGAGTTTCTTGCCCAAGAGAAATACCACCGGCAACTCGTCCGTTGGCGTGTAATTGCCCGTCTTGAAGGCGTACTTATCGATAGCCGCATTGTCGCCCACCTTGAACAGACCCTTCTCAAACCGCACGCAGGTGACGGTGTCGATGTTGAGATGGCGGTTCAAGTACGATGCCACCGAGTCCGGATTAGCCTGTTGAATGATACGCTTAGCGGCTTTGGCTACGTTCTTATCCTTGCAATAAACGACATAACCCTTGTAGCGTGGCGAGTCCCACACGTAGTCACTCTTGTGCTGTGCGAAGAAGTTATTGAGCCCCACAGTGTCCTGTCCGGCTTTCTGCCAAACCTCCCGTAGGGAAATCTCGAAGAGCAGCGTGCCATCATGATACTCCCTCATGAGGTTGCGAAACTCCGGATACTTGTTCTCCAACTGAGAGTCTTCCTGCTCACGCAAACGCTTTTCCACCAACTGATTGTACTTCTCTGCGACGATGTTCTTGCTATTGCTCTGCTGCGAGAAAGTGTTCTGCCCGAGATACTCGCAGAAATCTGCTGCCGTACACTGCTTGTCAGCGTAACTAAACAGCACACCCTCAATGCTTACTGCCTCCGCAAGGAAAGCCGAGTCGAGGCTCGCATGGCTGTCTGCCACCGCATAGAAACGGTCGATCACGTCCTTGTTCTCTGTAAACGAGTAGTCCTCTTTGAGTCCTTGCAGGAACGTCTCGTCGATCAGTTTCTGGTATTCCGAACGACGTATCTGCTTGGCGAGGTTCTCTCGTATGTCTTCCAAAGCAGGTGTCCCGCGACGCTCTATGAGTTTAATGATATGCCAACCGTAAAGCGACTGTATCGGCTTGCTGATGTCCCCCGAGTCTTGCAACGCAAAAGCCGCCGTCTCGAACTCCGGAACCATACGACCCTTACCAAACCAACCGAGGTCTCCACCTCGTTGTGCCGAACCACGGTCCTCCGAGTTAAGCCGTGCCAACTCGCCAAAGTCTGCCCCATTAACCGCCAACTGGTAGAGCGAGTCGATCTGTTCCTTGGCCGCCAAGGCAATCGAGTCCTCCCCACGTGGCGTCATCCGCATGATATGAGCGGCATGAATCTCCACGTGTGGCTGCTCTGCTTCGACCTTCAGTATGTGGAATCCAAACGGCGTACGGAATACTCCACTGACCCCTCCAACCGCTGTGTTGTAGGTAGCGTCCTCAAACGGGTAGACATAATGGAACGGTGTCACCCAACCAATGAGACCCTCGTTCTCCGCAACCGATGGATCCTCCGATACCTCTTTGGCTACCTTAGCGAAGTCCTCCGGCTGACCCTGCTTCATCTTGCCCTTCACCTTCACCGCCACACCGGTCGTCACACGCTGATAAGCCGATTCTATCTTCGCCAGGGCAGCGGCCTCTTCCTCAGCCGTGGCGTTGGCACTGCAGCGAATAGCAATATGTCTCACGAGCCTATCGTTGAGCATCCGTCCGTATGCCTTCTGCAGAACTGCCTCCTCAGCCGCACTGTTGACCATATACTTAGGCGTCGTCTGGTTGCGATAACCGAGCAACTCTCGCTTGAACGACTCGGTCGTGTCGATGCCTGCTGCCTGAGCCGCACGAACCTTCAACCGATAGTTAATGAACAAGTCAAGGTACTCTTGCATCGAGTATTGGTCCGACATCTGCGATGCGCTGTTGTTCTTTTGGTAAATGTAGAGAAACTCGCTGACTGTCGCTGGTTGACCATCAACGGTGAGCAGCACACGATTGTCCTCCTCTGCCGCAAACGCAGCGAAAGACGATAGAACGACGGTGCTTACTATTAAAAGCGTCTTTTTCATATTGATAAAAGTATTATTCCATGTTCGTGCAGTGGGCGCAAAGGCACACTCCTGCAATCAAACTGCAAAGGTAGTTTTTATTCCTTATATATGCAAATCTTTCCCGAAATATTTATCCGAGATACTCAATGACACTCCTGAAGTCCCACCGAGAACCCACAAAACCCACACCGAGAAAACCCCGAGAATCCCTCGACCAAATCTCGGGCGTATAACCCTACCACATCCCTAGCACTACCCTAGCACTACCCTAGCACTACCCTAGCACTCCTTTATTGTACCGAGGTTTCTTCGAGGCCTACCGAGGTTTCTTCGAGGTCTAAGTAATATACAACCGCTCGAATCACTATCAAATCGCATCTCGCAGTCCATTGATTTCATGATAATTATACAGTAGAGGCTGTCTAACAAGTCGAATTATACAGTAGAGGCTGTCTAACAAGTCGAAATTCCTAACAGACTATGCTTTGCTACTGGGGACGCGGGCGCCTCGCCCGCGGAAAAGATGCTGCGATTGTGGAGACGACACGCCCTCGTGTCGTTCGGGTCGCAAGACCCGTTTGACCATACGTTGTTGTGGACGCGGGCGCCTCGCCCGCGGGAATGATGCTGCGATTGTGGAGACGACACGCCCTCGTGTCGTTCGGGTCGCAAGACCCGTTTGACCATACTGCGATTGTGGAGACGACACGCCCTCGTGTCGTTCGGGTCGCAAGACCCGTTT
>CAVJQD010000069.1:0-11316 GCA_963651555.1 uncultured Clostridium sp.
TCTACTAAATAAAATTCCACAAATCATCTCAAAAGTAATTTTTAGAACATCCCTATAGTTATTAACCTTAAGAGACGGTATAGAATACCGTCTCTGCTGTAGTACAATCCCGCGGACGAGGACGTTCGTGTCCCAAGCGAGGAGGCTTTTGTTGGGCGTAGTAATTATCATAAAAGCAAAGTAGAGTCAAGGGATGTTCTAAAAATTCCACGTTCCGTTATTTTACTTCTAATTGAAATGTTTCTCCACTTTTTGAGTGCTTTGTGGTTTTTATTTGTATCTGCTTGACTTTCACTCAGTCACAATGCTCGCATTGCTCCTTCGTTCAAGCCAACCATCTACTAAATAAAATTCCACAAATCATCTCAAAAGCAATTTTTAGAACATCCCTCAAGTATTTTGCGTTCCACCGGTTACATTGCAGCATGAAACTATACCATCCCACGCAGCAGTAAGGAGATATTCGCAATCTTTCGTCCATTTTCTGTAATTTTCAATAGAGCGACAAGGAATCTTTGTCCCTTTTCTCTATTTTTCGTGAGCACGCAGTGCGAGCAGGAAATAAAAACACGCATTGCAAAGGAAATCACAAAGCACGCAGTGCGAGCAGGAAACAAAGCCTCACCCCTCAATCGACACCACTTCTACTTCTTTCCCCACCCGAAACCGCACGGTATACTCGCCCAACGACATCGCATACAAGCGTTCCTCGTCATGCTGATATGCCGGACGCGGGTCTTCCGCCAACACAGCCTCTAAGGTGCGACAGAACGCATCACCATATTTCTCTCGCAGATTATCGGGTATAACGACCGCCAAACGATAGTCTTTCTTCTCTTGTGCAAAGCCGTTCGATGCCTTAGGATGTGAGTCGGTATAAGGCAGATAAGGTTTGATGTCGTAGATGGGCGTACCGTCTAACAGGTCAGCGCCACTCACTACAAGCACAGTCCCTTCTTGTGTACTATGTTCTATTCGAAGCAATCGAACGGATGATAGCCCTAACGAGTTTGGTCGAAACGGTGAACGTGTCGCGAACACGCCCACGCGTGTGTTCCCACCCAAACGCGGTGGACGAACGGTTGGAGAGAAATGCTCTTGCTTGGGGTTAGCCGAGAACCCCCATATCAACCAGAGGTGCGTGAACTGCTCAATGCCACGCAACGCATCGTCGTTGCGATAGGGTGGGGCAAACTCGATCCGAGTCTCCACCTCCTCCACTCGCCCGCTTTGACGAGGAATACCAAACTTATCCTTGTACGCATTCCTCGCCCACGCCACCGGTTCTATATTCAATGAATCAGTCTTCATACATCACACATCATACATTCATACGTCATATATACATCCATACATAGACCGTGCAAAGATACGCATTTATTCTCATTTGCTCATAATCGTGCGGAAAGTAGTCCATCAACCGCGCAGTTATCTTTCTATACATCATACATCCATAATCCATCCTTCGCTATTTTTTTTTATAAAAAACGAATAATCCTTGTTTAACTTGATTAAAAATATTACCTTTGCCGCATTGATAATGCTGCGAACTTAACCATACAATCACATCTATTTACATGATAATCATCGAGTCAAAAAGAAAGAAACGAGAGACCATTCTCAAGAAATACCCCAACGCCATCATCGCCGATGTCACCAGCCAAGCAAAAGACGGATTAGTCAAACTCAGCCCGTTCTATCCCCACGGAGGAATACCTGTTCCTTTCAGTGAGGGCTGTACGGCAATGTGTGTTGAAGGGATCTGGCAAGGACTTAAAGTGTTCGAACATGAAGGAATCGACACCTCTATGTTCCGCAACGACACCATGAAAAATATCAAGCGCACGGTCCGTACACATGGTAAAGTGCTCGGACACCAAAAAGGTGTCAATAGTACCGAGATACTCAACTATGTCGATGCTAAACAGCAAATCTATATTCCGACTTACCGCTGGGTGCTCGAAAACAAAGTGAGCACTATCATCGAGCGCTTGCGTGAAGCCAGTAAAACCCACACCATCGTTCTTCTCGACTACAACACCTGCTGCGATGTCGATAGTCCCACGCAACCGCTCTCTCACGCCTACCTCGTGAAAGCGTACACCGAGGGACTTTACCCTTATAATAAAACACAACAACCAACTAATAATCAACCTATACAACTAACATTATTTGACTAAAATCATTTTAATATGGAACTAAAAGATAACTACCAAGACTACAAAAACATCTTGGAACGCAACGGAATCAAGAAACTCTATCATTTCACTGACCGCGATAATCTCGAGTCTATCATCCGTAATGGTGGACTATACTCATGGGCAGACTGTGACAACAAGTCTATCGTCATTCCACGACCAGGCGGTAGTGATACGTCACGAAACCTTGACCGCCGCGACAATCTGCAAGACTATGTGCGGGTTAGTTTTGTAACGCAGCACCCCATGATGTATGTTGCTATGAACGACAATCGCATATCCAACCCTGTCATACTCGAGATAGATCCACAAGTGGTCTATTGGAAAGGAACAAAATATGCCGACCGCAATGCTACAAAGAACGGTGCTCATGTGGGCAGCAGTCTTAGTGATTTCGAAGCCATACATTTCAATGCCGTGAAAGCCAAACGACACTTTGACTTAACCGATGATGAACAACCGTTCTTTCAAGCCGAAGTCTTGGTGAAGAACTTCATCCCTCTTAGTTGCATAACCAATATCAACAACTTCGGTATATCCATTCCTAATCAACCACAGGTGCTACAAAGTAAGACGGCATATACAGCACAAATCACTCGTAATACGCCGACCGCCTTTATATTCCTCGTAGATCATTCAGGAAGCATGAGTAGAAAGACAATACTGAATGGCGAGGAGATGACTATGGCTGAGGCTGCTGCTCGTATTGTCAACCAACAAATCAACGAGTTGGTGCTGCGCTGTATTAAGTCTAATGAGGTAAGGCATTATTACGATATTGCCGTTATTGGATATGGAGAAAGGGCATACAGTGGTTGGAACGGAAGTCTTGAAGGACGCTCTTTTGTATCTCCCGAAGAACTGCAAAACAACCCATTCAAGAAGATTGTCGTGCGCGAAGAGAAAAACACACGCAAAGGTGTGCAGATAAAAGAAGTAGAGAAAGTACAATGGATGGAAGCCCGACACGATGGCAGTTGGACGCATCTGCATAAAGCCTTTGACATGGCACGCAGTCTTCTCGATGATTGGATGCGTGAGCACCACGACAAAGACTGCTATCCACCAACCATCATCAATATCACGGACGGAGAGTTTAACGGAGCAACCAAAGACTATGTCTTGCAACAAGCCAATGAACTCAAATCTATGTTTACCAACGACGGCAATGTTATCCTATTCAATATTCACTTTGCGCCTAACAAGTCCGGTGATGAAGTGGTATGCCCTATCTCTAAAAGTGAGCTGAACGGCAATTCTTATGCCGAGACGCTATTTGAGATGTCAAGTCTTCTGCCGCTCCGTTATAACGATGACATAGCACGCAACCTGCACGATGACCGACCAGGACGACATGTTGCCATGGGCGTCAATGCCGATGCTACTGCACTCATCAAACTCATGGATATAGGTACACCTACTAATATAACAAGATAAACCAATGGCATATCATTATCTTTCAATAGGCAAGTTCGAACAAGGGTGTATCTGTGAAGACGCTTCACTCGCACGCAAGAAATGCATTGCCGTTTCCGATGGCGCAGGAGGAGGCGGACTATTTGCTGAACGATGGTCTCGTTATCTACTCAAGAACCTACCTGATACACCGATCACTTCTGCCGATGCACTCGACGAATGGATTGGCAAGATATGGGAACCTTACTACAACAACTGCGAAGTATTAGCCCAACAATTAGGTGGCATGTCATTGGAGAAATTCTATGACGAAGGCTCATTCGCTACGCTCGTTGCTGTGTGGAAGACTGCACCACACACCTGCCAATGGATGGCATTTGGAGATAGTGTCGCTTTCTGCTACAACCGCACAACGAAACAACTGATACATAGTTTCACACGATTAGCCGACTTCGACGAACCGCCATATCTCATCAACTGCAAAGACGAACTGCAAAAAGAAGGCTTCCGTACAGGGGTATTCCCTTACGACAGCAACACTATCATCTTTGCAGCCAGTGATGCTTTGTCACACTATATCTTAATGATGTACGAGATATCTCACTTACAGCAATTCCGTCAAGAGATTGACGAGGCAATCAGTCGCCACTCCAAAAACGAGAACTATATCAAAGTCGCATTAGACAACCCACACTTTGACTTCGAGAAAGATGTACTCAATAAACTGTTGAGATATGTAAGTAGTCAATATAAATTCAAACAACATCTGCAGCAACTACGGCAAAAAGGACTGTTGGCACACGACGATTATTCCCTTGCCTACTTCTATTAACGTTATGGAATATCCACTTCTATCCGAATATCAAGAGGCTATCCTCAACGCAGAGGATAACTTTGACCAACTCGCCAACCTAAGACCGGTTCTCGACGCCCAAGGTAGACCTGTTATGAGTAGTGGTAACTTTGCCGTCGTCTTCAAGATGACAGATGGCGACAAAGACTATGCCGTCAAGTGCTTCCTCAAAGAACAAAATGGACGAGCACAAGCCTACCAACAGATATGCGACTACCTCTCATGCATACCTTCTCCCTATTTGGTACATACCGAATATATCGAGAACGAACTATTTGTCGATACCAACCAATCTGACGATGAAGAGTTCCCTGTATTGGTGATGGATTGGGTCAGCGGAGTTAGTCTTGACAACTATGTCAAGAAGATAAAAAACGACCGCTCTCGCCGTATTCAACTCGCTAACGAGTTCCGTGAACTCACTTTTTGGTTACTCAACCAGGACTTTGCACACTGCGACCTTAAACCCGACAATATCCTGGTAACCGATGAGGGACATCTCGTCTTAGTTGATTACGACGGCATGTTTGTTCCCGCCATGCAAGGACAAGAAGCACGAGAACTCGGCACTCCTCTCTATCGCTTTCGGGGACGGACAACCAAAGACTTCGACCAATATGCCGATGACTACGCCTGCGCTTTCATAATGCTTGTGCTCATGGCAAACACCATTGCACCTATTGAGTTCGATGCTTTCTCCTCTCCGGAGGTAAAGGATATACTGCCGCATTTTGATGCCTACTTTGAACACCAGCAAGTGGCACCCTATATCGCTGCATTCCTACTAACAGCATCCACAGGACGACTTGACAGACAAGTACTATACCCACTGCTCTCACACCGATGGACAGATAAGTTACCACAACTTAAAGCAACAACAAAGCGAGTACCCAAACCGACAGAGTCAACTCTAACCTTTACCATCAACGGTATCTCCTTCAAGATGATACGAGTTGAAGGGGGTACTTTCACAATGGGCGCACACGCCAACCAAGAAGCAGAGGCTAGTGATGAAGAGAAACCTGCTCATTCTGTAACTTTGAGCAGTTACTATATCGCCGAAACTGAGGTGACGCAAGCATTATGGCAAGCCATTATGGGGGATAACCCAAGTAACTTCAAAGATAATAGTAACAACCCTGTAGAATGCGTCAGTTACAACGACTGCAAAGAGTTTATCTGTAAACTAAATGCCCTAACAGGCAAGCAGTTCCGCTTACCAACAGAAGCAGAGTGGGAGTTTGCAGCACGAGGGGGCAACAAGAGTAGAAACTATAAATACGCCGGTAGTGACAACCTTGATGATGTTGCGTGGTATGATAACAATAGTGGTCGCCGCACTCACCCGGTTAAGACAAAAGCGCCTAATGAGTTAGGTCTATACGATATGACCGGCAATGTGTGGGAATGGTGCAACGATTGGTACGGAGGCTATCCAAGCACTACGCAAACCAACCCACAAGGTCCTACTAGTGGGTCTTACCGCGTGCGCCGCGGCGGCAGTTGGTTCAGCGGTGCCAGGATCTGCCGCTCCTCGTACCGGTTCAACTACGATCCCGACGGCAGGGACATCATTTTGGGCTTCCGGTTAGTTCTCTCCGAATTACAACTTTAGAGTATCCACTCTTTCTTCTGTTCTAAAAACAATAAGAAAAAGAAAACGAGCATTGGGCGTAAAGAGGGCAAGCGGAGCGCCCGAATAACGCCCAATGTGAGAATAAAATACCGGCTGTGCCGGTCGAAAATTTTTTTTGAAGCAATGCAAATAAAGATATTTAGTATCCCCATCGGGGGAGATGAGAGCGCAATAGAAGAGATGAACCTCTTTCTTCGTGCAAATAAGATAGTAGACATACGGAAAGAGTTAGCAACGGTCGGGGGTAATAGTTGCTGGACTTTTTGTATCACCTACATCTTAAACAATAACCCACAGGCAATCAAAAACAATGGAGAGAACAAAATAGACTACAAAGAAGTCCTACCTCCCGACATATTCGAGCGCTTCTCCGCTTTGCGCAAACTACGCAAACAGATAGCCGACAACGATGCCGTACCCGCCTATGCCGTATTCACCGATGCTGAACTTGCAGAAATAGCCAAACTTGATAAACTGACTTTGCCCGCACTGCAAAACATACCAGGCATTGGCAAAAAGAAAGTAGAGAAATATGGCAATATGTTTGTGAACGCAGAACTCCAAAGCAACAATGAAACGAGTGGGACACCTGATGGAGCAGATAGCCAGTATTGATAACTTGTACTTAGCCTTCCAAAAAGCAAGCCGAGGCAAGCACGACAAAAAGGAAGTACTGCTATTTGGACAACATTTCGATGCAGAGATAGCACGACTCCACACAGAACTATTGGATGGTACAATCGCCATTGGGCAATACCGCTATTTCACTATCCACGACCCAAAAGAACGCATCATCAGTGCCGCGCCTTTCCGTGACCGTGTATTGCAACATGCTATCATCAATGTCTGTATGCCCTACTTCGACCGGACATTGATAGACACTACCTACGCCACCCGAAAAGGGAAAGGTGTCTATGCTGCCTTGGATAAAGCCGTTGCTGCTGCCACTAACTATGAATATCTCGCCAAATTAGATGTGCGCAAGTATTATGACTCTATCAATCATACAATACTGAAAGCACGACTCCGACGCATATTCAAAGATAACGCTCTGCTCGCGCTATTCGACAAAATCATAGATAGTTATAGTGCTACAACCGATAATGGACTACCCATAGGCAACCTTACAAGTCAATACTTCGCCAATCTCTACCTCTCCGACCTTGACCATCTCGCAAAAGAACAATGGCACGCCTCTGTCTATATCCGATATATGGACGATATCTTGATAGCATCAAACGACAAACAAACTCTCAAAGCGTGTGTCAATAACATGACAGATTATGCCCATAAGACACTACTCCTAACATTCAAACCACCCATCCTACACAAATCAAAAGACGGACAAGTATTCCTTGGATATACCATCTATCCACACTACAAAAAGTTGGCAGGGCGAAGTAAACGGCGCTTCCGTAGTAAACTAATAACCTACTCACAACTGCTCAATCAAGGAACATGGACACAAGCACAATATCAAGAACATATACTCCCGTTGCTATCTTTTGTAATGCATGCAGCAAGCAAAACATTTCGACAAGAGTGCATAAAACTGACATAAGGGATGTTCTAAAAAATCCACGTTTCGTTATAGTGTTTCTAATTGGGATGTTTCTCCACTTTTTGAGCGCTTTGCGTTTTTTATTTGTATCTGCTTGACTTTCATTCAGTCACAATGCTCGCATTGCTCCTTCGTTCAAGCCAAGCATATCCTAAATAAAAAATCACAAATCGTCTCAAAAGCAATTTTTAGAACATCCCATAAGGTGACAGTCGTAGAGTGGGTCTAACCGCGTGAACCGCGGCGGCAGTTGGAACAACGATGCCAGGAACTGCCGCTCCTCGTACCGGAACAACAACAATCCCGACAACAGGAACAACATTTTGGGCTTCCGGTTAGTTCTCTCCGAACTTAGAACAGAAGAAAGAGTGGATACTCTAAAGTTGTAAATAGACTGTCATCTTGAATGGATAGCCATTCGAAACCGATGGCGATAAGCCATATCACAATACAGGTTTAGTAGCAAGTCTGTTTAGATTGCGAAAGACCTGTATTGCTGTATCGAATACAACCTCTTGCTTTCCCCATAAGAAAGAGAGAATGTATAAATTGTTAACTCACACTAAATGAAGTAATTGCTTTTCTTGAACCAATTATTACCGGGCGAAAGTTGACAAAAACCATCAACTTTCGCCCAGTAATATACGTCCATACATCATACATCCATACATTCGCACGAAGTGTGACCATACATCATACATTTGTCCCTCCATAATCATCATTTGCACATATCAAACAAAAGTACTACCTTTGCGGTCGAAATCCATTGCGAAAATTTTCGCAACGAAAAATATCGTAGTATGAAGAACCCTTTCAAATTTGGTACTATCGTCGAGAACGAGTACTTCACCGACCGCACCAATGAGTTGGCTGCAATATGCCAAACAATGGATAGCGAGAACCACCTAGTACTCATCAGTCCTCGCCGTTTCGGTAAGTCCAGTCTAGTGCACAAAGCTGTCAAACAGATAGGACGACCATATATCTTTCTCAACTTGCAGAAGGTAGTGAGTGTCTCCGACTTTGCTGCGTCTATCCTCAAAGAGGTATTCAAACTGCACCCATGGGAACGACTGAAACATCAGATGCAGCATTTCCGTGTAGTACCGACTATCTCCGCTAATCCCATGACGCAAGGCATAGATGTTGCTTTTCAACCTATGGTCGATGAGACGGTTGCACTAGAAGATGCGCTGATGTTGCTTGAGTCTATCAGTACTGAGAAAAACAAACTAATCGTTATATTCGATGAGTTTCAAGAGATCATGGGGTTGACTAAAGGCATCGACAAGCGCCTCAGGGCTATCTTGCAGGAACAGCAACATATCAACTATATATTCTTAGGCAGTCAGGAATCGATGATGACCGAGATATTCGAGCGTAAGAAGTCTCCATTCTACCACTTCGGCAAACTGATGACTTTGTCAAAGATACCTCACGAAGACTTCTATGCTTACCTGCAGGACCGTCTGCAACCCGTAGCAGGAGAACAAACCTCATCCATAGCAGAGAGTATTCTCAATACGACGCAGTGTCATCCTTACTACACCCAGCAATTAGCCTCGCAAGTATGGGATATATTGGTATATCAGAATGATACATCCGATGTGGTAAGTGCCGCCATTGAACAACTCGTAACCACGCACGACCTTGATTACGAACGCCTTTGGTTGACCTTTAACCGTACCGACAAACGAGTGTTTCAAAGCCTTTGCCGCCACGAGAGCCCCCTCGAGAACCGCCAACTGCCTACAAGTACTTTGTATAGTTCCATCAAGAAACTCATGCAACAAGGCTATCTCATCCGCACAACCGCCTACGAGATAGAAGACCCCTTCTTTATGCGTTGGATACAACTGCGCCAGATGTAGAGATGTTTTGGATAAGCCGTATATCAATACAGATTTAGTAACAAGGTCGTTTAAGACAATGTTTGGATGTATGATGTATGTTGGCAGATAACTGTGTTATGGGGTATTGAACGCGAAAAAGTGCTTTTTTGCCGTCGATATATCGCTTAGTATCAAAACAATACGAGCATTTTACGGACGCGCGTCCTCAAGTGGGAAAATTTTGGTGACGCGCGTCCTTGACAAACGGGCGATCGCGTATTATCTTTGCATTTGATATGGAGTTTATTAGTTTGGGATGTTCTAAAAATTCCACGTTTCGTTATTTTGTTACTACTTGGATGATTCTCCACTTTTTGAGTGCTTTGTGGTTTTTATTTGTATCTGCTTGCCTTTCACTCAGTCACAATGCTCGCACGCTGTCACCCTTAAAATCAGAGATTTGAAGGGAACCCGAAGCTCCTTCGTTGCGCCAAGCATCTACTAAATAAAATTCCACAAATCATCTCAAAAGTAATTTTTAGGACATCCCTTTAGATGATTTAATTGGTTGAGTTTGGTTTATTAGTATAAGATACTGTTAATGACATATTTACGAACAAAATTTCTATAACTGTAGATGACTTCCCGAAATTTCATCTACAACTGTGGTTGCAAAACGGGCGATTGTGTGTTATCTTTGCAGAGAAAAAGGATAATTGAACGACCCATTTATGTCAATACGCCGCAGGCATCCGTTTATAACGCCTTACCCTGCCATGGAAAACGATATTTGCCATTTTATGAACAAAACACTACCTTTGCAGTATGAAACAGAAGCATAACGCAACCGAACTTCTATGTCGTGAAAACGATGTAGAACTGATGACTTTCCTTATCGCTAAGATGGGCGGTATGAGTCGCAATAGCGTCAAACAACTCTTAGCCCACCGACAGGTGCAGGTCAATGGGAAAGTGGAAACGCAATTCAACAGTCTCCTCCATGAGGGAGACAAGGTGTGCGTCAATAGTGGCGCTCCCAAGCACGAGTTGGTGCACTCACGACTCAAGATCGTGTATGAGGACGACTATATCATTGTGGTAGAGAAAGGAGTGGGTCTACTCACCGTTCCCACTTTTGTCGATTCGAAAGAGACCTCGGCGTTCTCTCTGCTCAAACATTATGTCCGTCAAAACAACCCTCGAGCCGGTATCTATGTAGTTCATCGTCTCGACCGTGAGACCTCGGGTCTGCTGGTCTTTGCCAAGACGCCCGAATTGCAAGAGTATATGCGCACCTATTGGCGGCAACTCGTCACGAAACGAACCTATATCGCTGTGGCAGAAGGACTGATAACGCCTGCAGAGGGTAAGATCGTCACTTGGCTCACCGAGGACAAACGCACCACGCGTGTCTATTCGTCCGACACCGACGATGGCGGCAAGGAGGCTATCACCAACTACAAGGTGATACGGCAGACCGAACCGGACAAACCGCAGCAGTTCTCCTTAGTGGAACTGAACTTAGAGACCGGTCGAACCAACCAGATACGTGTGCACCTCAGTAGCAAAGGACACCCTGTGGTAGGCGACCGCAAGTATGGCAGTGGCGCAACGCCTATTATCGACCGATTGGCGCTGCATGCTCGTATACTCGAGTTCATCCACCCCGTCACCGAACAAGTGGTCCACTTCGAGACTCCCGTACCGCGAGACTTCCTGCATATATTTCATTAAATACTAATGGGATGTTCTAATAATTCCACGCTTCGTTATTTTGTTACTAATTGGGATGTTTCTCCACTTTTTGAGTGCTTTGTGGT
>CAVJQD010000070.1:0-11078 GCA_963651555.1 uncultured Clostridium sp.
TCAAGAGAATTTTCGAACCACCTTCGAACCACCTTCGAATCACCTTCGAAGGACCGCTGAAAGAAAAAAGATTAAAATTCATTTAAGGCACGATTTTTGTTCAAACCCAAAACAAACATTTCAAACAACTTAAAAAAGCATACTATGACAGAAAAAGAAAAGATGTTGGCAGGACTCGACTACGATGCCAACGACCCCGAGTTATTAGCAGAGGTGTTCCACTGCAAGGACCTATGCCAACAATACAACAACCTCCCTGCCAGCGACAGCAAAGCACAGCAAGCCATGCTTAAGAACATGCTCGGCACTTGCCACGATGATACTTACATCAACCCTCCGTTCTATTGCGACTACGGAAAGCAAATCCATGTAGGAAAAGGCTTCTTCGCTAACTTCCATTGGACTGTGCTGGACGAAGCACCCGTCACCATCGGAGATAATGCCTTCATCGGACCTAACGTCTCCATGTATACAGCATGCCACAGCACCAACCCCATCGAGCGCAATACACGGCACGAATGGGCTAAACCTATCCGTATCGGCAACAACTGCTGGATCGGTGGCAGCGTAACCGTGTTGCCTGGCGTTACCATCGGCGATAATTGCACAATAGGCGCCGGTTCGGTTGTCACACACGATATACCCGACAACAGCATTGCCGTCGGAAACCCCTGCAAAGTGATAAAAACAATAAACTTATGAACAGCGTAACTCGTTTATCATAACAAGGTAGCCCCCACCTTTCACCAACAATATGAACAACAACAAGTGCGAATTGTGCTTGCGCATTCCACACAAAAACCCTACCTTTGCCTGCGAAAGTTTACCACAAAGGTAGGCTCTTTTTTTCCTATAAATATACACTATCGACTATGGCAGTATCGACAAACACAGGACGCAACGCACGTAAAAAACAAAACTCGCAACCTATCATTCAAGTAGGACAAAACTCGGCAGGTAAAATGCCTCCACAAGCACCCGAATTGGAACAAGAAGTCTTAGGCGCAATCATGCTTGAGAAAGAGGCTTACGGTACCGTCGCTGATATATTGCGGCCCGAGAGTTTCTACGAGCCTGCACACAACAAAATCTATCAGGCAATGCGAGACCTTGCCTCCAAGGATAATCCTGTCGACATGCTTTCCGTCATCGAGCAACTCAAAAGAAACGGAACACTCGACGAGGTCGGCGGACCTGTGTATATAACAAGACTGACCAACGATGTAGCCTCTACCGCGCACCTTAAGTTCCACGCACAAATCATTGCGCAAAAAGCCTTAGCACGCGACCTTATCGCCATCTCATCACAAGTCATCGAAAAAGCCTACGATGACAGCGAAGATATCGATGACCTCATGCACGAAGCAGAAGGGGGTATATTCGAGCTCAGTCAGCGATCCATGAAACGAGATGTGGTGCAGATTGACCCTGTCATACAAGAAGCCTTCGAACGCATGAGGAAAGCCAGCAAAAATGATAACAATATGTCAGGTATCCCAAGCGGATTTACCAAACTCGATAAAATCACATCCGGCTGGCAAAAGTCCGACCTCATCATCATCGCCGCACGACCTGCTATGGGTAAGACCGCCTTCGTGCTCAGCATGGCAAAGAACATGGCACTCACCTACAAAGCACCCGTTGCAGTCTTCTCATTGGAAATGTCAAATGTGCAGTTGGTCAACCGTCTCATTGTCGATGTTTGCGAGATGGAAGGCGAAAAAATCAAAAACGGTCGATTAACTGCCAAGGAATGGAATCAACTCGAAACACGCATCACTGCCCTAATGGGTGCACCAATATATGTAGACGACACCCCTTCCTTGTCCGTCTTTGAACTGCGAAGCAAAGCACGCAAACTCGTGCGAGAACATAAGATACAATGCATCATCATCGATTATCTGCAGTTGATGAACGCTTCCGGTATGAACTTTGGTAGCCGTGAGCAAGAAGTCAGCACCATCTCTCGTAACTTGAAGGCTCTTGCCAAAGAACTCGATATTCCTATCATCGCCCTTTCGCAATTGAACCGTGGTGTAGAAGGCCGTACGGGTATCGATGGAAAACGACCGCAACTGAGCGACCTGCGTGAGTCAGGAGCTATAGAACAAGACGCAGATATGGTCTGCTTTATTCATAGGCCCGAGTATTACTTCCACCAGGGAAGCGATAACTTCGATACTTCCATGATCGGCATGGCAGAGATTATCGTTGCTAAGCACCGTAATGGTGCAACGGGCATCGTCACACTGACATTCGATAAGGATCACGCACGCTTCCTTAACCCAAGCGATGTTCTACTCTACCCTAACGACCCCAACGACAGCGCATCGCTCAAACAAGGAGGTTCGGCGCAGCAACAAGGCTATGCCGTCATACAAAGCAGCATGAACGGTGACCCAAACGACCCCGCTCAGAATAACCTCGATGACCATAACGAAGCCTTTTAGATTGTGCAATTTCTGCCGTTCATTTTTGGTACTTTTGGCGAAAATGTTACTCTTTTGCTCCAAAATTTGCTACTATTAGAAAAAATGTGTACTTTTGTGGGCTACTTACAAGAGCAGATATAAGGTGTTATGGCAAAAAGACAAGCAAAAGAAGAAGAGAAATTGTGGGAACTAAATCCCGTGTGGCACGCTCTAACCGATGAGGAGAAAGCATTCGTAGACGAAAATAGCCATATCTATACTTTCCGCAAGAACGAAGTTATCCATCACGAAGGCGATACGCCTACCCACATGATGATGCTCGTCAGTGGGAAAGTACGCGTATATAAAGAGGGCGTCAGCAACCGCAACCAAATCATACGAATGCTCAAACCTTACGACTTCTTCGGCTATCGTGCCATGATTGCAGATGAGTGCTACAACACCAGCGTCAGCGCATGTGAAGTATCCGATGTCTATCTCGTAAAGAAAGAAGCCTTCATGAAGGTCATACAAGAAAACAGCCGATTCTGCTACCTCTTCATGATCGAAATGGCAAAAGACTTGGGCACAAGCGATACTCGTTCCGTCAATATTGCACAGAAGCACATACGAGGACGACTCGCAGAAGCACTGCTCTACCTTAAAAACAACTACGGATTCGATGAGGACGGCGCTACCATCAGTATGTATCTCTCGCGCGACGACCTTGCCAACTTATCAAATATGACGACCAGCAACGCTATCCGTACGCTCACTGCTTTCGCCAACGAAGGAGTGATAAGCATGGATGGCCGCAAAATAAAAGTATTAAATCTCGACGAACTTATTCACATCAGTCGTCTGGGCTAACCCTCTCAACCAAGACCTCTATGGGACAAGACTTTCACAACTACCAAGGAATTACACTAAAGGATTCTATCGACAAGCACCTTCAAAGACGCGAAATCAAACAAGCATTAATTGAACTGCGAAAACTCGTGGCTCAGTATCCACAAGATGGACGCTCCGACTGCTTTCACAGCATCGAGAGTAGCTACAACTGCCTTGTCAACTACTTCCTTTCAGGAGGCGACGACCCTATACGGGATACTATCATTGATCAATTAGCAATCGAGGCCTACAAACTGCTGGATGAGATTATCAATGAAGAGAACCTTGCATCCTATCTACGCAAGTCTCTACTCTCCCACCTGCAAGAACAACACACCAATATTTTCGGGCACGAACGAGATGCTTTCTACCACTTTCTCTTAATGAGAGATGCTTCCGCCCTGCGCCAAGAGTGGGATGAACTGCACTCGACAGGCAACAGCATCTCCTTGCAGATGGCTGCAACCGCCCTCACACTTAATGTCCTTAGTGCTTTCTCCGAAGAACTATTGTCGCTCCTTCTTGATATGACCAACGATGCCGACAGCATCGTTTCAGATAAGGCTCTCGTGGGATGCATCTTAGCCATACGTCGCTACGATGCGCGTATCCCTCTCTATTTAGAGGCAACAAAGCGGTGGAGAGACATCACAGATCAACCCAAGATGAGAGAACGGGTGTCGCAGATATGTTTGGTGCTATTGGCTACCACCCTCACCAATCAAGTGTCCGACGCTATGAAGAACTTGCAAGATGATATCATTGCGCAGCAAAAGAACTTAAAGCAAGGACAGACCTCCATCTTTCTCAACCTCAACGACCTTGAGGAGGGAAACCCTGCATGGAGCAAAGAGATGAACAAGATGGTCAGCAAGCACTCCGAGGCTATCATGCACCTGCACCAAATGGGTGCCGACATTAATTATACCGCCGCCAAAATAGCACTTGGGCATGGTTTCTTTCAATCGGAAATCACCAACTGGTTTATTCCGTTCAGCAAAGATAACCCCGAAATAGGAATCGACTTCAACAGCCCTGCGGGTAAGTTAGTACTCAAGTTGCTCTATGCTAACGAAGCCACTTGTTCTATAGACCTCTATAGTACCTGCATCGCACTCAAAAGGACAGGTTTCGATATGCTTACCGATATGTTGCCTGACGAAATCAAAGAGATGTCCGATGCCGAAATCAACCTCCACCGAGAGAAAAACCAACCAGAAAGCATCATAACGCTATACATCCGCAATCTATTCCGCTTCTTCAACCTTAACCCGTGGGAATATGCTAACGAGATGAAAGGGATAGCCAGTATATGTCGAACCAAGATGTTGCAACCTTGTTTTGACGAATATTGGGAGATAATTGCAGACCACTGCCTCGAACTCAAGTTATACGAAGAAGCCGAGTATATACTATCGGGCAAGAAACTACCTCCTTCGATTCAACTGTGGCAGAAGTTGGGCTATGCGCAACAGAAACAAGACCGCTATGTACAAGCAATAAAATCGTTTGAAAAGGTATTGGCGCTTCAAGATGATGACGAATGGACGCTCCATCACTTGGCTACCTGTGCCATGAAGGATGATAAATACAAGACTGCCATCAAATACTATGATACATTGCTCGAGCTAAAGCCCGACAATACTAAATACATCTACCAAAAAGCAATCTGCTTAGAACGGTTAGAACAATACAACGATGCCTTGCAACTTTTCTGCAAGTTAGACCTACTCGAACCCGATACTATCAAGTATCAGCGAGGAATAGCATGGTGCGCACTGATGCAGAAGAAAGTAAGCATGGCGCTCAGTTATGCGGAGAAAGTGGCTAACTCAACAGAAGCAAAGTCCTACGACTATGTAAACTATGGGCATTGTCTTTTGGTCGACAAACAACGGGCTAAGGCAGTTGAATACTACCGCAAAGGTGAGATATTCGATTCAAAAGTGGGGTCCAGTATAAGCACCTACATAGATTTCGAGAAGGATACTCGTTCCTTAATAAAACAAGGATTGATATCCGGACGAGACTTCAAGCTTATATGTGACTATCTGTGCTCGGACGATTCCCAAGAATAAAGCAAAAAAATTGCTATCTTTATCGACGGCGATACTTCAGTATGTCGATATTGTAAGCAACCGATAAGCGCAGTTGGTGGAACGGATAATCACGCAGTCCATATTGATACATGAGGCTGCACTCAAATCCCTTATAATATCCAGCAATAGTCGTCTTAAGTGACATCGGTGCATCATGGGCATCGGGGTGATTCTTGTGCTCATCTTCCCAACCGGTGTACCCTGAGAATACCTCCGAAAGAGAGAAGTACTTCGTTTTCCACTTCAACATAACGCCGTACATCACCGCGTCGTTCTGCCTTCCATTGTCGGTCTGCCAACAAAGGAAGCCCACCGAACCGACTAAGCGCAGTTCTTGCAAAAAGGTAGAAGGTTCGATAGGAAACACTTCCCCCACTGTTGCATCAAAGAAATACCCAGGACTGTCGTAATAGCGTGCTTTGCTATACCCACCTCCGCTTGCCGTACGAAGTGCAGCACGGATAGCAATATCTGGTATCCATCGACGGTGCCGCAACACTTGTATATCGGTCGAGAGATAGAGGTCGCCTGCAAGGTGTCCCGACATCTCTACGGTGTCCTGCAATCCTTGTATGCGTTGACGCTCAAGGGTGTTCTGATAGAACTCCATCATAGGCATCCACAAGGTTAGATTCACCCTATCTGTAAAAAGCGGGATGCGTAGATTGAAAGCAATGTCTTCTGTCTTGTCCTTTGCGAAGCCTATATAATAATCGCCGCTCAACTCTATTCGCAAAGTTGGCGATACTTCACCTGTCAACATATCGGGAATAGGAAAAGCATTCGGGGAGAAGTAATAAGGCGATATATGTGTAGTCTTCGAGAGGTCAGCCTGCACCAAAGGAGTCTGTGCACACAAAGCACTGCTAAGCGACAGAAGCACTGCCGAGAACGATATTACAATTCTGTGTCTCATTCATTAAGAAGGATTGCGGTGTGACATGCTACCACGCCTGCTGTCTCCGTACGCAGACGAGAGTTACCCAGACTAACGGGGCGGAATCCTTCCGCCAACGCTTGTTCTACCTCTTGCTCCGAGAAGTCTCCCTCGGGACCTATCAAGACCAACACATCCCTACCCTTTACAATAAGGTCACGCAGCAGATGCTTCTCCTCTTTATAACAATGCGCAATAAACTTGTCGACCTCAGGATGACGGTCGTGAGTGTATTCTTGTATAAAGTCTTGATAGTCGGTCAACTCATGCAACTCGGGTAGATAAGGCGTGAGCGACTGTTTGGCAGCCGAGAGCATCACCTTCTGCAATCGATCGATCCGCAACTGTTTACGCTCCGAGAACCGACACAAAAGCGGGGTTATCTCGTCGATCCCTATTTCGGTGCACTTCTCAACAAACCACTCAAGCCGTTCCACATTCTTAGTAGGAGCAATGGCAATATGGAGGTGAAAAGGATGTGACTTCTGCTGCTTCTCTTGGCTTATTATCTCAAACTCGCAGTGCTTCGGGTGAGGATTCGTAATACGAGCCTCGTAGGTTGTACCCTGTCCATCAGTAAGAAGGATATTGTCGCCTTTGGCATAGCGAAGAACACGGATGCAGTGCCCTGACTCTTCCTCTGAAAGGCAATGCGAGGTCGCAATATCAGGCGTATAGAATAAATACATTAGTATGACAATTTAACAATTTGACTCTTTACGGTGTCTTATTGGTTTAGTAGAATTTCTACTATTCGTTCGGCAGCGTGTCCATCCCAAAGCGGGGGTACATCGCCTTTTTTCCAATTGCCTGCATAGAGTCGTCCTATGGCAGGTGCAATATTCTCGGGGTCGGTACCAATCAACTCGTTAGTACCAATCGTACAAGTCTCGGGTCGCTCGGTATTATCCCTCAAAGTAAGACAAGGAATGCGCATAACGGTAGTCTCTTCAGTGATACCGCCGCTGTCGGTCACCACGGCACGAGCATGCTGCACCAAGTAATTGAACTCCAAGTACCCCATAGGCGGCACAATATGGAGATTATCTGCAACGATACCGAGGTCTGCAAATATCTTCGCAGTACGAGGGTGGATAGGAAATACAATCGGTTCACCTTCAACATTACTCGTGATAGCCTGCATCGTACGGCGTAACTTATCCGCCTCATCGACATTAGCCGGACGATGCAAGGTCAAGACTATATAATGCTCATCTTGCAGGTGCAAGTCGTCAAAGAGACTCGTCTTTCGGAAGGAGGACATGTTCTTGAGTAAGGTATCTATCATGACATTGCCCACAAAGTGAATGCGGCTTTCTTCGACCCCTGCTCGACGGAGATTGCTGTTTGCTACCTCGGAGGTCGTAAAGAAGAAGTCAGCCAAAGCATCGGTGACCATACGGTTAATCTCCTCAGGCATGGTCAAGTCCCAACTGCGAATACCGGCTTCTACATGGCATACCCGAGTACATAGTTTCTTTGCTACAATAGAGCACGCCATGGTAGAGGTTACATCTCCAACGACCAAGACAAGGTCGGTAGGATGCTGAAGCAACTCCTTCTCAAACTCCACCATGATATGAGCGGTCTGCTCTGCTTGCGTACCGCCACCACAACCGAGGTTGATATCAGGGGCGGGTATATGTAACTCCTCAAAGAACGTATCGGACATGTTCTTATCGTAGTGTTGCCCCGTATGCACCAAGCGATAGTGGATATCTTTGCCCCGCTCTTGTGCCTTTTCAATGGCGTGTATGATAGGTGCAATCTTCATAAAATTAGGGCGCGCACCTGCAATGAGTGTGATATTCATAGGCTAAAACTTTACATCGGATTTACTTCGTATTTACTTCTTTTATGCTATATAATTCCTTAATGACTACACTGGGCCACTTCCAGTTTTGGTAGGAGAGTTGCACCAGACCAGGTGCTAAAATCAATCCCCATAGTCCCATACTCGTGCAGTTTAGGAAGACAATCAACAGAACCAATGTAGCCCCTGCGGATACGAGGGATGGGATAAAGAAAGGGGTCTTGTTATCTGCCAATATGAAACCCGATGCTACAATATGGTTGCTCTCGAGCATCTGCACGATAAGGAGGACAAGCGTCATATTGAATGCCATAAAGTGCGTGTCACTGTGTATGATATCTAAGGCCCAATCTCCTAACAACAATATTACCGCACCGCCAGCAACAAAGGTCAATACAAGGAACAGCACGCTGTAGACATAGATGCGTCTTAGTCCTGCGAAGTAGCCTTGTACTCTGTATTGCGCTAACTTCGGTATGTAAGACATATAGACAATCATAGCGCAACGCCCAAGAACATCGATAACCTGAAAGGTGATACCATAAGCGGCCATATCCGCCAAAGGTAGGAGTGCCGAACCAATCAGTATAGACGACCGTGTGATGATAAAGCCACCGAGGTTCGTCAAGCCCATCTTAGTCGCATTGGGTATGATAGCACGCAGAACAGGTTTCATCTCTTGTTCCTCTGCCACGGCTAACTTCGCCCTCATCTCTTTGGTGAAAAAGACTTGCTTATAGAGAGTTCGGCGTATCAAGATATCCAGTAACTGCGAACTAACAATAGCCGTCAAACCAAAGCCCAAGTACACAAGAGTGACACCGACAAGGATGTAACTCAATTTGCCAATGATATTGATCTGTTGCTTTCGTTTTATATATCCTTTACCGGTGAGTAGCGCCTCATAGTACATAGTATAGAGGTTGTAACAACTGATGCCAATAAGTAGCACCCACGCCACGAGGACATCCGTCTTGTTTCCGGAATACTTACTCAGAAGCAAGTAGATATAGGCAGTACCGAAAGTAGCAAAGAGCACCAATGTGGCGAGCGCCATCCAACGGTAAAAGACTTGCATAGCGTGGATGGTGGTTCTGAGTAAGCCATAATCGACCTCTCGGTCATAGTCTACGACCTCGACACCTTCTTTCTTGAGGTTGGTAGCACCCGAGAAGATATAACTGATGTTCCTCGCAAAGGAGGGTTGGAACCCGAAATCTAAGAGCAGGACCAACGCTGAGATAGTGAGGAAGACATTCCATATCCCCACAGTCTCAGCGGACATCTTATATAGGATAAAGGGCAGAAAGATTATCCCTGCCCCTACAGTGAACACGGTAGCAATAAGCCCCCATGCTACATCTCGCTTGCCGATATTCTCAATCTCAACCGCCAAGTGTTTTATCTCTACATATTAGAGTCGTGCATCGACAAGGCTCCGATCGACGAAGCCCTTGACATCGAAGATAACTGCTCCTTGGTCCTTATATTTCTTGAAGTCGAAGGTTTTGAACTGATTATGGCAGACGCAAGCCACGATAGCGGCATACTTCTTATCAGGGTCGATAACCGGAATGAGGTCCTTGCCATACTCGTGTTTAACCACTTCAGCCGAAGCCCAAGGGTCGTATATATCGACCTTACAACCAAACTCTTGCAATTCGGTAGCGATATCAACGACCTTCGTGTTACGGCAGTCGGGGCAGTTCTCCTTGAAGGTCACACCAAGAATGAGGACATTGGCATCCTTAATCTTGTGGTCTTTTTGGATCATGAGTTTCAAGGTCTTATCGGCAATGAACTTAGCGATACTGTTGTTGACACGACGTCCAGAGAGAATGACTTCGGGCGTATAACCTAATGCTTTAGCCTTATGTGCGAGGTAATAAGGGTCGACGGAGATACAGTGACCACCGACAAGACCTGGGCGATACTTAAGGAAGTTCCACTTCGTACCAGCGGCATCGATCACATCGTTGGTATCGATACCAACCTTATCGCAAATAAGTGCCAACTCATTCATAAAGGAGATGTTCACATCACGCTGCGAGTTCTCAACGGCTTTCGCTGCTTCCGCCACCTTCATGTTAGGCGCTCTGTGCGTGCCATTCTCTAAGATACTGTTATACAGTGCGTCTACAACATCGGCAATCTCAGGTGTGGAACCTGAGGTGATCTTCTTAATCTTGGTCAAGGTGTTTACCTTGTCGCCTGGGTTGATACGTTCCGGTGAATAGCCGCAGAAGAAGTCTTTATTGAACTTCATTCCCGAGAACTTCTCGAGGACAGGCACGCAGTCTTCTTCGGTGCAACCAGGATAAACGGTTGATTCATAGATGACTATATCACCTTTATTCAACGTCTTACCGATCGTTTCCGATGCTTTCAAGAGGGGGGTCAGGTCGGGATTGTTAAAGCGGTCGATAGGGGTTGGGACGGTCACGATATAGACATTGACCTGCTTAAGGTCATCGCTGTCTGAGGAGAAAGTGAGACCAATCTTGCCCGTGTTTTCAAAAGCGTCTCGGGCTTGTTTCATCCCAATGAGGTCAGCCTCTAAGGTATGGTCCTCGCCTCGTTCGAGCTCCGCCACACGCGCCTTGTTGATGTCAAATCCAATCACTCTGTACTTCTTGCCGTACTCTACAGCCAGGGGCAGACCTACATAACCCAAGCCTACCACTGCAATTACTTTCTTATCCAACATGATATAATTGATATAATTTTGTTCGCTGTTTATTGTAGCCTGCAAAGTTACGACAATTCTGTTATGTGTGCAAGGGGGAAAGAAAATTAGCAATTAACAATTAACAATTAACAGGCGTGGTGTGGACATTCGAGCCTTAGGGCTCGGACGACACGAGGGCTCGATACGGTATTCTTGTTCAGTCCACTGGACTTCACTCGCTCAGGCAGACTCAGTGCTT
>CAVJQD010000071.1:0-10907 GCA_963651555.1 uncultured Clostridium sp.
GTTAATTGTTAATTGTTAATTGTTAATTGTTAATTGTTAATTGTTAATTGTTAATCACTTCTTTATCGGCTCAAATCCTCGCCCATACACACCAATCACCTCCGACTGTGAGATAAACGCATCAGGGTCTATCTCCTTCACCAACGAGAAGATACGCATCGACTCGCTCTTCTTCGCCAACACCGTCACCACATGCATCTCCTGCTTCGAGTACCAACCTTGACCGTTCAGTATCGTCACACCACGAGGCAGCGTGTTAATCGCATCCGCTATCTCCTCATATTTCTTCGAGAAGATGAAGAACTGCACCGACTGACGGACCTTGTTCATAATCATATCCACCACGTTCGTGCTCATAAAAGTGAAGCACAAACCCAACAGCACCTTCTCAATATCGTGCACATTCGGCAAGAAATAGGCACTTGAAATCACAATCAAGTCGCAGTAAAACAGCACTCTACCGATGGGTATATGGTGATATTTGTTCACCAACATCGCGATGATATCCGTACCGCCCGATGTACCATTATTCAGGAAAGTGATGCCCAATCCGCAGCCGCAAAGCATACCACCTACCACACTCGCCATGAACGGGTCATGCAGCAATGGCTCTGTTGCCACGGGCACCATCTTCAACCAAAAAGTCAAACTGAACACGCCCCATATACTGCGCAGCACAAACTTACCATCAATCAGTTTGAACGCTATAATGAGCAGTATCACATTGATTGTCAGTGTCGATAACCATATCGGCACAAAACCGTTCGTTGCGAAATATAGTATCTCGCACAAACCCGTCAAGCCGCCGCCGACCACGTTACTCGGAACCAACAACTGATTCACTGCCACTGCGTAAGGACACAGACTAAAGAAGATGAGGAGCAACTCGCGAATCTTCGTCACAGGCTTTGCCGTGTGAAAATGCTTAAGTCTCCCTTTCAAGGAATCGTTTTCTGTCATGTTTATACCTTATTTATACCTTAATAATCGTTTTCAACCTATAATCGCTTCAACCAGTAATCGTTTCAACCTATTTTTTATACTTTTTGACCACGCATATTTGTCCATTCCTGTCACTTGCATGGAATATTTGACCAATATTTGGCAATATTTGTTCCAAAGTTTATGTTTTTCCGTTTGTTAGCTCAGTGGTCTTGTGTCCTTTTGCACTTTGTGCGGTCTTGTATCTGTTTATGACTCATGTCAATACGGCGATAGCCGTCCGTTCAAACGCATCAATTCTGCAAAAGTACAACTAAAATCCGATATACTCACACCTTTTGGAGATTTTTTCTCATTACAAAGTAATTCAATAAACAATACGTATGCCGAGCACAAGAGAAAGCAGGCTCACGTGGAGGCTGCTCTCTTTTATTCGTATTTGTTGACATCTATTTTTCTGGACTCATTACTACTTCTATTATATTGCCTGATTCTACCAACTTGCGCAGCGAGTTTTGAAGGCTTTCAGCGGTAATGGAGTCTAGAACGCTCTGAGCATCGGTGCAGTCTATACCATATAGATAGTAATTCTCAATGATTGCACTCCAATTTTCATTTCCAACCAGTAGACTTTGAAATCTTTTGGACATTATCTCCTTTGTTTTCTGCACATCGCTTGCTCGGGGACCCTTGTCGATAATATTCTGGATCTCTTTGTGGATAATATCCAAAAGCCGACTTTGTTTGGTTGTGTCGGTATCAAACTGCATGATGAGATAGGATTCGTTATTCAGGAAACGTATATCTCCTTCGCAATCTATATGGTATGCCCCGCCTTCTTGTTCGCGAATCGACTCGAAGTAGCGTCGTCCCAATATATTAGCGATCATTTGTATACTTAATCTATTTGCAAGATTGAAAGGGATATCACACGACGTGTACTGAATGAAGTTGCTCACTTTTGTCATTTCCATTGGGTGCGTGAAGTAGTGGCGATGTATGCCTAATGGCACACGCGGACCGTTGTCACCAAAGTCTTCACGCTCTTTTGTAGTCTTCATTCCTCCTAACCATTGGCATATTTGCTTTTGTGTCGTCTTGTCGTTAGGGTCAATGTTGCCTACCAAAACAAAAGTGAAATCTGCAGGGTTGGCAAAACGCTCTCGGTAGATATTCAAGCACTTGTCGAGAGTTACCTTTTGAAGATTTTCGGTATTCCAAACAATGGTACACTCCGATCTGTTGGTTTGCGCCAATCGTATCGAATCAGCGAATACCATTTGGGGGTCTTGGTATTTATTTAGCAGTTGATTGTATATCATGCCGATAAGCGATTGAAATGCCTCCTCGTCACGCCGTGGTGCGGTGAACATTAAGTAAGTAAGTTGTAGTGCCGTTTCGAAATCTTTAATAGAGGTAGTACCTTTTATTACTTCTTCGTCATCGATGCTAATGCTTAAGTCTGTGGTCTTGCCAACCAACGCTTTGCTAAGACCGAGTCGCGAAAAGTCTCCCAAACCCATCATCATGACGCCCATGGGTGCCAAATCGGCTGCGTAAAGGTCTTCTGCAGGAACTAAAGACATACCACCTTTGGAGTATGCGTAGAAATAAATCTCGTCTTGTTGGAAGGTAGTTGGCTTTATAAGCATACGCACTCCATTCGAGAGTGTCCATTCTGTTACGCCAAGTTTCTCGTTGTAGCTCGTCGTTTTAATCTTCCCTATCTTAGGTGCATGTTTGACAAGAACGGTATCCATCGATTCTTCATGTGGTGCTTCTATTTCAGCGTCATGGACAGTACCTAGCATCGCAAGGATTTGCTCTTCCGATGGAATGTTTACACTCTCTTTCTGTGGACCTGCAATGGCAATAGTCGGGTTCGCATGAACCAATTCTTTGGCAATCTGGTTCACAAACTCTATTGATATTTGTGGCACTACAGCCTTGGCAAACTCATATTCCCACTCGATGCCAGGCATGGGCTTATAATGCAAGAAGTTATCGACACACGCCTCCGCAATAGGCGTATTGAAACGGTTATTGCGTTCGTTGTATGTCTCTTCTATTTGGTGTAGATAAGCGGTTTTTACGACATCCAATTCGTTGGTCGTAAAACCATATCGGTCAATCTTTTCCAACTGAACGAGCATATTGTTTAGCGCTTCCGCCTCATACCCTTCTTTCGGCGTCGAGATGAACGTAAAGGCATCCTTGAGTTTGGCTATCATGTAGTAGTCCGACCATACATTTGAGAATGGTGCATTCGGTTTGTTCGCCAATTCGTAAAGGCGAAGGTTTAGCATCTTGCAAACCATCTTTTTTACTAGCGAGAGGAGGTAGGCTTGGTCGGTGTTTTGCAACTCAACGGGCAGTTGATTGTGTTTATACTCCAGTTCAATACGAGTTGTCTTGGCTTCGGAATCAAGTGCAATAACCACAAGTGGAGCGGTATTGTCGTTCACGGTATAGAGTGGACGTTCGCCTCTATTTTTTCGTGCAGGTACATCTGCCCAAAGTGCTTTTATCTTCTGTTCTATCTGGTCTACATCAATGCCGCCAACTACAACAATCGCCTGATTGTCTGTACCATACCATTTCTCGTAGAATGCGCGCAGAGCATCGTACGCAAAGTTGTTTATTATGGCTGTGTCGCCTATTACATCGCGCTTGGCATATCGACTATTAGGGTACTTCAATAAATTCAATTTTGTTAGCAGCCGAAAATCAGCCGTGTTCCTTGTACGCCACTCTTCGCAGATGACTCTGCGTTCAGAATCTATCTCATCGGGTAATAGCAGAAGTCCGCAAGACCAATCGTGCAACACAAGCAGTGCCGTATCGACAATGCCTTCGCGATCCAAGGGAACATTGTTTATTTGGTATACTGTCTCGTCAAGCCAAGTGTTGGCGTTGATATTTCTACCAAAACCGACACCTATCGATTCAAAATAGTTGACAATGCCTTTTTTCGGAAAATGTTCGGTACTATTGAATGCCGAATGTTCGAGAAAATGTGCCAGACCATTCTGACAATCTTCTTCCAATATGGCTCCTACCGTCTGTGCAATATAAAAGTCGCAGCGCGCATCGTTATACTCGTTGCGGCAGATATAGTAGGTCAATCCGTTTTCCAATTGCCCGTAGCGCACATTCGTATCGAGTGGCAATTTCTCAGGTTGTTGTGCCAAGGCACAACATGCTATAGCAAGTAGTGCAAAGCTAGATAACGTCTTTTGCATACTTACTCAATATTCCCTGTTTTGATATACTTAATCGCAGCGTTCAGTTGAACATCCACGCCTGCCCGCATCTGTTCCTCGTCGTATAGCACCTCGTAAGTAGGCGTGTAGCCTATCCCTTCGGTTATGCTGCCATCGGCATCACGAAGCACATCGCTCGATGTGTAAACCTCATGCGAATTTGCCTCATAAGGACCTGCATAGTTTATCTCAAAATTACCAAACAGCGGTCCATGTCCACCAAAGGTGCGTTCGCCAATGATGCACCCCGTCGGCATCATCGAGATTGCTTTACTCGTCATCTCACCCATGCTCACCGACCATAGGTCTGCCAATGCTACTATGGGTACCGTTATCTCGCCAATCGAATCGACTCCCTCCAAAGGTTCTGTCTTCTTTATGATAAACGGGACCCACGGTGTGTAGTCGTATCGACCAAGCCCTTCCTTGCGACGGGTCTCGCCTAACTGCAAATCACTTTGCAGAAACGGTGCTACCACATAACTCATATCAGCGATATTCCCACCCATATTGCCACGGTTGTCAATGATGATACCCTTCAAGTCGTCAGCCGTACACCATTCGTAGAATTGGCGATAGACATTTTGTATACTTATACTGAGTGAATCCGAAGAGTGAAAAGCCTCGGTCAGCATATAACCTGATAGCTTAAAATAGGCAATGCCATCGAAGTTGCACGCCAACGCACTGCGGTATTTCCCATTTTCGTCAGTTCCTGCAAACGCACCCTTTTTATTGTCTATATTCATGATACATTTAAGCAGCAAAGAGTCCGAAAAAGTAGTAGGTTTGCGATAATAAGGACGTTTCTGTGCCTCCAATAAGCCAGGCTGGATATATATAGTATTTTTCTCGGCATCTTCAGTATCGCTCCATATATTCTTTATGGTTATTCGCATGTGATGGTCAATAAACCTTCCACAAATATCGGTGTAGTATTCACGCAGCGTTTGCGTCGAAATGCTTTCATCATTTTTCACCAATGTGTCCAACGCCTCGAAACGAGGATGATAGACCATATAGAGCGAGTCCCAATTGGTCGATTCAATATCCCAAAAAGCATAGCCGTTGTTAATGCCGTGCCATATCGCTTCAAACTGTTCCGATGGTAGGTCGTAGACTATGGTAGTAGGATTCATCAATTCCACGCCATGTTCACGGCACGATGTGGCAATCAGCATAACGGTTGTAAGGAATAGGATAATAGTGCGTTTCATTGTTCTTTCGATGTTTTGGTGTAATCTTGGCGGTCAAGAGAAAACATAAGACCTATCTGTATCGTACAGGTCGTATTGTAGCGAGGATTAGGTGCAATCAGGTTCTTCGTCTTTTCGGTACTGACAAGCCCGTAGTAAATATTGGTTTCGGCAAAGAACGACATACTTTCATCTATCTTAACCCGTAGTCCCAAGTTCCCTGCCAAACCTGCATCGAAGCGATTGTCATGTCTCTTGTCCAATTTGCGGTATTCGTCAAACTCATAACAACCTCCTCCAAGATAAGTGGTTACGTTGGCAACCGACACCGTTCTGCCATCACGATGACTTGCCAACCAACAACCCATATAACCACCTACACCCACATAGCCACGTACCAGTTTGCCGCCAAATGAGAAATCGAGCAACACAGGCAGTTGCAGATAATGGTCACAAGTGTTGGTGTAAATCGCATCATAAGAGTGCGTTCGGTGCATCGTGTGATTCTTCTGCAAATAGAGCAAATCCATACGCACTGCAAACCAATCTTTTATATCCACTTGCACAGGAACCCCTGCACTGACACCACCTGCACCTTTGTAACGCATGTCGTAGGCATAGTTGGTCTCAATGCTGTAGGCATTGTAGTCGTACCCTAACTCGAAACCGATATGCCATTTCGCCGCCATCGCCGGCAGGGATGAGATAATGGCAAGACAAAATAATAACAATGTTCGTTTCACAATTAGCAATATTTATTTTTTCTCACCCCGATAAGGCGGACAAAGAGTGATGTATTCTCTTTTATGGTTCACGCAGCAAGGGTGCGTTTCCTTATCGTGACTAGGGACGTTTCGATAACAATTGTACGCATACTCAAAACTTATGTAGCTATAGAGCTGCATATTACCATTGGTCTTCGGATGCTCCACTTTCCATTGCCAACACTGCGACGATTTATACGCACTGCGCCCCAACTCCGGCGGAGTAGTAAACGAGTAATATCCCAAAGCAGATTTTTTGAAATTGTCGGTTTTGATATAGAAACTCCAACACGCGTTGTTGTTGCACGAGTTATCGTTACCACTCTTGGCAGTAATAGACAAATCTAATGTAGAATAGGTGGTACCCACACTGCCACTTATGCCACCTGAGAGTGAGAGACTTCCACCCTTATTTGAAGTTCCATACTCTCCACCTACTTGTCCCCCGAAATTCCAACCTGTCGTGGTGGTTACCGATGTCTGACCATTGGTCGTAGTTGGCGAGAAATCCAACAAATATGCCCCCTCCGACTGAGACAAGACTTTGTCGTCAGCCAATAGTTTATTATCAACATAAACATACCTCAGGTAAAAACCTTGATAACTCCACTTCTTATGATTCCAGTCTTTTATCCAGAAGTTTTGATTATTACCCCAAATAGTCTGCTCAATCAGGTAGTAATCGGCATCTTCGTCAAATTTATAGACTACCCAGATATTAGTACTAACCGTGTAGATGCACTGTCTGCCAGATAACTTCTCAGACCAACCACCATTTGGTTTTAGCGTGTAGGTCTTCGTAATGTTTTGAGCCGATAGCAGACTGGATAGGTCTCCAGAAGGGCTACGTCTCGGTGCACGACTGCTACTTGCTTTACTATCGCTATAATACTCATTAAGCCAAGCTGCCAACGGGTCGGCGTGCAGACCACTGAGATAAGGCGTCAAGACGTAAGTGGTAGTATCATTATCCTCATCAAAGATATCGTTTAAGACGTAGATATTCTCATTTTGGTCGAGCGCCACCAAGTCGTAGCAAACATGATAATCGTGCTCCTCTTCGTCCATCGATAGCATAAAATCCTCCGTGGAACAGATAGAGTCTACTGCTACACCCAACTCGTGTCGTGTAGGTTGGTCGATAATCAGCACCGCACCACTATCGATGGCGCTGCGTACGGCTTCGTTCGACAAATGTGTACTCAAATCTTCACCTCGCACAAGAATGGCTCTCGTATCCTTTCCGATGGTGTAGGTCGGCTGCTCCACACGATTGATAAACGCTTGAGCCACATCGCTAAAGCCGCTACCGAGAATGGCAACCGGAAGCGAAGTCGTCTCCGTTAACAGATCAACGGTAGGTAGTGTCTCCGTCGCACTTGAGTCGTCAATCGTAGGCTCGTTCTTTTGGTCACTGCATGCTACCACCAATAGGCTGATAGTCAGCAGCATAAATACATTTAGTCTTTTCATAATGGTTGAGTTGTTTCGTAATTTTTGTGTTCATGAAATCCAAATTGTTCCAAATCGCTGTCTGTCACATGCATCAGTTGCTTATTCTTTTCGTTGTAATCTCTGATGATGTTCAGCCCCATTTGCAATGTTGGAATATAGGTGTTGCGTTGTATCTTTATAAAAGAACAGAGTTCCGGCGAGCAGAATACTCGAGCCGTTGTCTCCGCCAGCGTATTGGTCGGATGGTCGGTGTAGACGGTTGTCTGCATAAGCGTCTTGTAGTTTTGTTGTTTCCGCTCGTCCATCTCCTCGCGTATCTGTGATATCAGGTGCGTGGCAGAAAAACACTTCCCAGCCAATTCGATAAACTCGCTGCTGCCAACGCTTTTCCATGTGTCGATGTTCGAACTGAATATCGATTCTACTGTGTTGTCATTGGCTACAAAGCTACGCATAGTCAGACCGTTGAGGAACAGTTGCAGCGTGTCGTCAGGAATCTGGTCGTAGCGGTCAGGCCAATGGTCCCAGACTACCCTATTTAGTGAGTCTTGCATTTGCAGAAGCGCAATGTCTTTTTCCAATGTCTCGCAATAGTATTCCAGATGGTGTATCACCATCAATGCCGTGGTGCGTTCAGTCTTTACTCGTTCGCAGCGTTGCAAACCAAGCGTTGTACCAAAAGTCAGCACAATGCCGATAATCGTTCCAAGCGTGTTGCTCAGCGTACTCTGCCAAAATTCAGTTCTTTTCATTGTTTCCGAGTGTTAAATATACATACATCACGCATAGTTCCGTCATCCGATGTCCTTTATCGCATTACGATTTTCTGCGTCGATGCACCGGCCTTAACCACATACACTCCTTCCAACTGCCCATTATTCCGTGTCACATCGCGACCCAACAAATCGTATATTCTAAAATCGCCATCGCAAACAACACGCCCGTTTTCTATGCGAACATCTTGCAACCCAGTAGCGGTTTTAGGAGCAAAAGTAGCGGTTATCGTTACATCGCTTGCCGGCATGATAAAGGAGTGGTCTTCTGCCACTGGAACCGTACCCTCTGCATCGTAAATGAATATCCTACCGAGTTGGTATCCCTCATCAGCCGTCACCTCTATCTCTACCGTCTCGCCATAACGCGCCGACGAAACTGCGGTAAGAGAGCCATTCTCAATATATTCATTAATAGCGATGATGTAGTCTATCTCACTAAAAGTGGCGGTTACTGTTACATCGCTTGCCGGCATGGCAAACTTATAATCAGCCGTCACCTTAATTGTATTGTTGTTAGCGTCTTTTACGGTCATCTCATCGAGTCCATAGCCCTTGTTAGGTACGACGGTGAGCGCAACCGTATCGCCAACGGCACATTGCGAGATGGTCGATGTCACCATACCATTCTCACACGACGCAATGGTCATGTTATGTACGAAGTCTTGCACCAATCGTACTGCATAACCGAAACTACGATTATTGCTTTGCATAGTGGCTTCGCATGCCATAAAACGCAACGCTTTGGCGGCAAGACTTCCGTCCGAGGTAGACGTCCAATAGTATGATGCCTCGTATTCTTCTGAATCATATTCCGTATCAGCAATACTCTGAGCATAGCGATAGAACGAAGACGGTATCAACACAGCCCCTAATGCCTCTAATTGTTGCCACTGCTCAAAAGTCAGATCATTCCGTGTCCCATAGCCGCTGCATTGCGTATTGTAAATAGGTTGATCTAGATCATCGTACTCCACCTCAGTAGTAGTCTGTGCAAAACCCGTCTCGAAACTGACCGACGACGCCCAATTATCGGGTAACAGCACAAGACCATTAACCTTCTCCGTGCCTATGCTGTTGATAGAAATACTAACTATTCCCATCAACTTATCGGCATTCGGACGCGTATGAATCAGGTAATTCCACTCCTCCGATGATAGCGTTCGATAGGTGTTTGCCGCATTTGTTCCAATCATGTTATTCCCCCAATCCACAAACGCTCCTGAGTAATCCGTATTCGCGCCCGATGTACTGATTCCCCATTGTGCCGTCTCGTTGTTGCCACTCCAACCGAAAAGGTCTATCTTGTCGGCAAGCCCAGAGGCGATATTCGCATTACCTAATATCTCCATTTGGTACTCAGCAAAAGACCATGTACGGTTGCCACTCGTCACACCCGAACACTGCAAGTTACCTTGCGAGAAATACACTTGCTTGCCCGAAGCGTTTACGGTAAAGACTTGTCGTGTAAACTTCGACTCATATTTCTTGAATTCCACGGTTACGGTCACATCGCCATCAGGCATAACGAAGGTCCGCTGCCTCGGCATGTATTGTACCGCCGAAGTGGGTATCACAGTCTCACCTTGCTTAACGGTAATCGATTGCAGCGCATAGTATTTGTCCAATACGACGGTGAGCGTAATAGTATCCTTCGAAAAGGCTTCTGTTTTGTCCGATTCAAGTGTGCCATTCCCCACTTTCACGAGATTGATGCTATGCCTCACCTCCACAGGTCGCACCGCTTGACCATAGTAACGAAAGTTATTGTTCATAGCAAAGCCGGTCGACGAAAACTGCACATAATATGCATCGCTCGGTGTTGTGTGGAGCGAACTCGACCAATAGAATCCGCCGTCGGTCTGCTGTGTCTTGTCGGCATAGCCAAAACCCGTTACAGGCAGAAATATCGACTTGCCATTAGTACCCATTACGGTGTAACCACTCACTTGAGTACTGTTGTAATTATATACCCACATCCAAGTGCATTTCGTTCGCAACTCTTCCCACTCGGTTTTAGTCGGCATACGCCAACCTGCACCACATTTCTTGGTCGCCACATCGTCGGCAGCATCGAGCACAGTCTTGTTATCCACTGTACCATAACCGCTGTCGTCGCAATATTTGGTCATGGCATTATAAGATTTGCCGTACGTGTAGTTGCTCCACGAATAAGTGGTTTTGGTGTCGGTCTCACCCCATGCAAAACGCGAGCCTACGGCTTCAGGCTTTGTGGCACCCACATTGCACGTTGCCCATTGAACACTCAAACCCAAATCCACCGAGGTCATCGCCCGCATAGCGATACTCAAAACAATAACAGTAAAAAGGGTAGAAATTTTTCTCATGATAATAGGGCTATTGATAATAGGTTTATAAGGTTACAAAGAAGTATAGGGATGTTCTAAAAATTCCACGTTTCGTTATTTTGTTACTAATTGTGATGTTTCTCCTTGTGTGCTTTGTGGTTTTTATTTGCATCTGCTTGACTTTCACTCAGTCACAATGCTCGCA
>CAVJQD010000072.1:0-10903 GCA_963651555.1 uncultured Clostridium sp.
TCAACTCCCTCTCTAAGCCTATCGGCAATTGCACAAGCATGCACGATTCGCCCTCCTTCAACACAAAGGATGTGCGGATAAAATGAGGGTAGTTGAACGGCAGTTCTTGCAGGGTCTCGCTGTGCTTATTCACCGTCGTCTCCAGCGCATCGACTGCCGATTGCGCAACGGTGGCGGTGGATTGGGCTGTGTCCGCAGCAGATTGAGCGGTGGCGATACCCTGTGAGAGTGTGCCAGAGAGGTCAGATAGTTTAGTGTCTACTGTTTCGCTCTTATAGTAGTCGTTCTCGAGCGTAGATTGGAGAGCACCGTGCTTGGTGTTTAGGTCGGCTATGTTAGATGTATTAGTAGCGATGTTGATAGTGTTTGTTTCTACCTTAGCATCAACAGTATCAATAGCCGTTTGCAGCGCGGCTGCGCTCTCGGTAATCTCGGTCTTGACTTCGGTTTGTCGTTTGTCCAACTCTGCGACTAAGTCTGTTTGGTCGGTCAGTAGACCTGTGATGTTACCCCATGCAACGGTAGTCTTTGGGCAGCACTTGTGGTCGCAGGTGTCTTTGAGCGAACAGTACTCGCACATACGAGGGTCATCTCCATAAGGACAGTCGGTGGGTATCATTGCAGTATGGTTGTTTGTTTATTATTATATTCGGTTTGGAATACCTTGGCGGCGTTGGTATCTCCTAATATCTCCTCTACATACGATGCGCAAGTGAGCACGATGAAGTCCTCAATAGATGATAGCACATTCTCGGCTTTGATATGGCAGTCTATATAATAGAGAATGGTAGGCAGCGTAAATGTTCTATCTTTGTCGCAATTGCATCCGCAACTTGCAGGGTAGGAGTAAATCTCTAACTCGGAAGTGTCGGGCGAGTATGCGACTACAGGTTTGCAGCATCCGCCACGAGTGTGTGCGTTTTGTTGCAGCAAGTAGATGGGGCTTGCAGTGGATATAAAAGCGGTGACATCTCGTTCGAGGAAGTCTGCATTGTCGTGCAGGCGCACCAGTCTCCAATACTCGTCCACATTAGCGATATGTCCCACTCCTTTCTTGTCGAGTGTGGCGGTCATTTCAAGTTTGGTGATGTCCCTTGCGAGTAGCGTGAGTGGCAAGTTGTTCAAACAGTACCAAGCGGCTTTGTCGAGGCTATCGTCTATGTATGATACAATAGGCTTTACCTCGTCGTAGTCGGGGTCTCCGTCTGCTGCGATGAAGTTATTCGGTTCGTCAAACGGACTTATCTCGTCAAGTTTGGCTTTGACTGCTTTTATGTAGTCTTCTCTTGTCACAGTTTACAAGTTAGGGAACGATATATTGAGTTCGTCTGCCTTGGCGTGGATGTCTGCCTTACTTCTAAGTTTGGCGGCTTCGATATTGTATTGCTCTGCAAGGATAGTCTTGGCGTCTTGCGACTTAGTTACCTCAGGATAGGTAGCGTCATACACTCTTTCCTCTTCGGGAGTCTCAACGATTTCGCTCGGTTGTTCGGTAATGATAGTGCCGAAGTTAGGGTGTTTGCGTATAGCCGCAATAAGGTCTTTGTCGCTCGTTGCATAGATGCCATAGTTATATGGTTTATCTCTCGGCACGAAGCGCACTCGGTAGATAGCATCGTTTATTTTGAACGAGGTGGATAGACTTGGTATAGATGAATTGAAAATAGCCATAGTAGAATTGTTTGATTAGTGAGAAAAGAAAAGAGGACGGCGGCTTGCCGCCCTCTTTATCGATGTTAAGTTCTTAGTCTTATGGGCGTGTTCCCTCGTTGAAAATCCACAATGCGTGTGCCTTTGGGTATTTCACAACAGGAGCGGACATCTCGCACCATACACGACTGTTGCCATCGTAAGTACCGGTCTTCTTCAACTCGAGAACCGTTTCCTCCATGGAGCGGTATACACGACGCTCGATGTATTGGCGGTCGAGGATAAGTGCCCAGTTACGGTATGAGGTACCTGCTTTATCCATCTTATCAAACAATGGGTGATGATAGAAGCGGATATTGTAGCCCATGAGCGACAACTGCGAGAAATCGTAGTTGAATGCTCGGTAGTCCTTGATGTTTACCATCTTAGTGACATCTTTGATACCCCAGATAGCCGGAGCAACATTGCAGCCCATGTATGCGTAACGAGTGTTGCTACCCGAGTTGCCAATGAAAGTGTCGTTCGTTGCATTCAATAGGTCGGAGAACTCGAGGTCGCCCTTATAGAGTTCAACAACAGTAGAGCCGCCTAACATCATCTGCTCTATGATACCCGAGCAAGTGCGGGTGTAGCGCTTCTCTGTTGGGTTGAAAGTATAGGACTTGACGGAGAAAAGATATGATTTCTCGATGTCCTCCAAGAGTTGATGTACGATGACTTCGTCCGCATCATCCCCTTCCCAATTAACTTCCTTAGCCGACTGTTGGTATACGGCAGATACCTGCGATTGTACCATGAACTTTTGGATGTACTGCTCGTCAGGAGTAGGCAATGAGAACCATGGAGTGGTGCTTGCAGCCTCCTCAGATGCAGCGTGTCCTAAGTTTGCAATAGGAGTGTTTGCAGGAATAGTGAGGGTCTTGGTGATGTCCGTTTCGCCATTAAGGAACTGCACGGAGATAGTCGTTGCGTCCTTTACTGCTGCTACGATAGCGTTGAGGTTTACATTTGGCAATACTGAATATACACCGTTTTCTACCTTGTAGCCGGATAGACCAGAGAACATGATTTGGTCGGTCTCGTCAAAGATATAAGCGTCTGCGACTTCAATATCGACCAACTTAGGAATAGAGCGGTCTAGTGCTTTGCCATCGACAGTCTGCGCTTTGTCTGCCGTTACACCATCTACAATACGGAGGTCTACTGACCAGTGCTTGAATACAGTGCTGTCTACTTTGCGTGAACCCATGTCACGCATCATTGCGTTGATAGGGGTCTGCGACCACCCCATCCTTACTACGTTCTCGTCACTTTTGTTACGGATAAGTCCGGGCGCTATGTTGCGAGTTAAGTCTTCACTCAACCCTGCAGTAGCGAATTTTCCTTGACCATGTATGCCGTCATTTGCGTTTTGCGGCAAATTGCTTGCGCCGGGCTCAGTACCAGCGGTTGCGGGATTTACAATAGGTTGTGCCATACTTGTAAGTTTTTAGTTAATTATGATAGTTAATTATAGGTTTCTTGTTAGTGCTGCTCGGCTTGCCATTTTAGAGAGTGGGTCAGTTTGTGAGTTCACGCCACCTGCTGCTGATGCTCCGTTAGCCAATCCATCGGAACTATTAGATTTGCGTTTGCGCTCTGCTGCGATGTTAGCGTTGCGTCCTCTCACCTCTGCTGCCTCCACGGCATCGTCATAGTCTGCCATCTTGAGAAATGAACGGACTTGGTCTTTACATTGCTCCAATGTCTCGCATGGGTTGTCGAATACGCCTTGCAATACTCGGAGTGCTGCCTCAGGGTCTGCGACCCCGTCTTCTGCACACACCTCCTCGAATGCTTGCTCGCGGAGTTTCTGCGTCTGTTCGTCCTTTGCTTTCTTGGCGTCCTCTGCTTCACGACTTTTTTTGCGGTCTGCAAGGTACTCCTCGTCTCCGTAGTTCTCGTCTGTGATGTATCGTTTCAACTCCTCAGGCAGATGGCGTAATGCTCCGGCAGGGTTGCCGTCTTTGCCTCGCTCGAATATCTCAGCGAATACGACTGCAAGGTCTGGGTCTGATGTCATGATGTCTTGTAACTCGCTCGCCTCGGAGGAATACCGCTTGTTGGATTCGTGCTCCTCGTCGTAGCCGTTCATGGATAGTTCATACAACTCCTCATCGGACTTGTCCTCACCATACTTGCCTCGCAGGTTGCTGCGCCATTTATCGAAGTTAGGAGTAGCGGACTGCTCTAACACTTCTTGTTGTTCATCTTTCTTTGCCATAGTTTTATGCTGATATTGATTTGTGCGCAAAAATAGCATTATGTGAGTGGTGTACATATTTACTTTTGATACTTTTTTTGTTAATTATGATACTATTTAGCGAAAAAGTTATATCTTTGCAGCGGATGAAGCCTACCAGTATCATAGAAGAACGCAACAAAGTCTTGCGTGCTCTGCATAGAGCAATTATATCAGAGAGCCGCAATCTCGGGTATCTCACCTGTGCTACCACAGTAGCATACATATATGGTCAGCCGGCGCCTCGTTTTTACATCACGCCATATACTGCACGGTTGTACATCAATGGGAGAAAGTCAGCCGATAGTAAACGAAAGCGTGATATGGTTGCCGACTTGAAAGCGACCTTTGCGAGGTTGCAGAGTGAGAATCCGTATGCCACGAAAGAGTGGCTGTATGAAAAAGTGGTAGAGCAGCCTGCCAAGTCATTCTATATGTCTAAACATCGTATCAAAGAAATAGTATTTAATTATTCAGGGAGAAATGGAAAATAGCAAACCTGTGCTTGATATGCACTTTACTGCGGAGCAGTTGAAAACACGATTAGAAAAAGAGTTACCTATCATGCGGCAGAATCTTGCTTCGCTTGAATCGGATGACGATGGTGTATTGTTTCGTCTGCCTATGGCAGTGCATAACATCTCTCTCTGCATAAGCGAGCGTGTATATTTGTTCATTGAACCTACGCTTAAACTATATAAGATGGCGTTGCCGAAAAGAGCGTTGGGGATATTCAAACCGAGTTTAACGGCAGACGAAAGAGAGATAGAAAAGCGTGCCGCATTTATGGAGGAGTTATTGAGTAAGGAACGCAGACTATACAATAAGCAGTTGGAGGAAGCGAAAGCAGACATCAAGCGAGAGAAAAAAGAAGCAACTGACAAGACTAAGATTGCCACATTGAGAGATAGGATTGAGGCGTTTAGCCATGTAGAGGTGGATATGTATGAGTTTCTTTTCCCGTACATGATGTTAGTTGTGCGTGGCGAGATAGAGTTCGGAGACGAGCAGAGAGAGTTATTGAGGGGTATGCGCAATTTGGCTTTATATATTTTTCGTAGCACCATACCAAAGAGAGAGACGGCTTTAGAGACCTGCAACAAGGTGCTTGCATCAAGCAATGTTGGATAATGCTCCCGATATAATTGCAGAGAATAAACGGAGGCTGGTGGCGTATGCGCAATACGACCCATTAGTCGGGACTGCCTATTGCTCTGACATAGAGCGGAATCCTATAAACATAAAAGATGCTCCCATCAAACAGATGAATATCCCTGTTGAGATGGACAACGAGCCGTTCATACAGTTACTTCGTAAGGTAGGGACGTTATCGAATGCGAGTAAAAAGATGTATGGGGGAGTTCGTACAGACCAACAAAAAGTACTTTTGTGGCGGTATTTTCATAAGTTGCGATGTAAGTATGACTTTGAGTATTGGTGTTGTACACAAATAAAAATCAAACTCAAGGGTAAGGGTAAGCGTGACTATTTCATATTGAACAGGGCACAGCGTTATTACTTATCTACACTCGAGCGGTTGCGAAAAAGCGGCAAGCCTATCTATGTTATTCTACTCAAAGCACGGCAATGGGGTGGTAGTACGATGACGCAGTTCTATATGATGTGGATTCAAAAGATGCACCGCAAACATTGGAACTCTGTTATTGTGGGTGATGTGGAGAAGCAGTCAAAGGTGGTGCTTGCTATGTATGAGCAGGCGTGCGAGGATTACGACCCTTTTATAGATGATGGAGTGCCCACAGTCCTCAAACCGTATGGGCGGACTAATGATGTGCGAGTATTGGAGGAGCGTGGCTGTACTATCTCTATCGGCTCTATGCAGAAGCCAAATAAGATTCGTTCGGAGGATATATCCATGGCTCACCTTACCGAGGTTGGATTGTGGAAGCAGACGGAGGGCAAGTCCCCCGAAGATGTGATACAGTCTATTGAGGGTTCAATCCTGCAGGGCGAATACACTATGCTTGTTGAGGAGTCAACGGCAAAAGGTGTCGGTAACTATTTCCATAATACATACATTGCAGCGAAAGCAGGAGAGAATAACTTCACTCCTGTGTTCATTCCGTGGTTCATGATAGACATATACTCAAAGGGTATATCGCCCTTTGGGGCTGATACGACCGAGCAGGAGTATATGGATTTCATTGGTTCATTGACTGAGTACGAGGAGGACTTGTGGGCAATGGGTGCTACATTGGAGGCTATCAATTGGTATCGTACGAAGTCGCATGGTATAGACGAGTGGCGTATGAAGTCGGAGTTCCCGAGTACAGACATAGAGGCTTTTCAATCGACAGGTCACGGCTATTTCGATGATAAATACTTGGAGGAGTGTTATCAGTCGTGTTGTCAGCCAAAGATTATCGGAGAGATAGTGTCTTCTGCAAGTAGTCTTGATAAGACACAATACCTACAGAATCTTCGTATCGAACCTAAGAGCAAAGGTCATCTCAAAGTATGGGCAGATGTCGATAGGTCTATTGATATGAGGGACCGATATGTAGTGTGTGTGGATTTAGGCAAGGGTGCGACTGATGCAGCGGATAGCACTATCGCTTGTGTGTTTGATAGGTATTGGCAGCAGGAGGGGGAGGATGGCTACCCTGAGGTAGTGGCTGAGTGGGCAGGAAAGGAGAGTGAGACGGATTTGTTGGCATGGCGTATTGCGCAGATAGCGGCATATTACAACAATGCATTGCTTGTGATAGAGAGCAACACGATAGACAGCAGCAAGGAGAGCCGTTTTCGTGCGGTGTTGGATGAGATAAAAGATTACTACCCGAACCTATACAAGCGTAGCATTGCGAACAAGACGGATGTGGGTACTACGGGTGGCTTTCGTTATGGTTGGAACACGAACCATCAGTCGAAAGAGGCGATATGTGCAGACTTGGACTGGGCGTTGCGTGAGGGGATGTATGTGGAGCGTTGCAGGGAGGCAGTGGACGAGATGAAGATATTCGAGCGGAAAGCGGACGGTTCGTTGGGCAATGTGGAAGGCAAGTATAATCATGATGATAGGGTTATTACTCGTGCGTTGGGTGTGCGTTTCTGCTATAAGAAGATGTGCAAGCCGAGAGTGGTGGAGCGAGATGGGAAGCGGACTGCGTTGGTTCAGCCGAAGTTTGGTCGATAGTTTAATTTATTCCTTTATTATATGAAAGTAGGTAAATGGTTTCGAGGTTGGTGTGAGGCTCGTTTGTTGTTTGTGCGGACGAGGGAGTATGAGAATAACATCAGAGTTCTTAGCGCAAAGGATTACCGATTGCGTTGGGTGGTTCGTTATCATGTGTTAGTACATGAGGGTGACTACTCGTGGATGGATAAGTTTAGTCGTCCTGCATCGCGTCGTGCGTTGTTGCGGTTGTGTGAGGAGGCGTTAAGGGAGATGGAGTATGTGTGGAGAGTGCTGTGTATGTTTGATAGCAATGAGCAGTACTTTGCGGTGCGAGGTTATTTGCAGCGTTTGCAGTGGTGTTTGCGTAAGTATCCTATTCTATTTTGGGTGGTGTTTCGTCCGTGGTTGGGTCGGTTGCGTGGGAGAGTGGAGGTGCGGATGCGGTAGTTTTAATAAATAGTATGCCAGTCTACTCGGTGTTGTTGTCGTCGGGTATGTCTTCGGAGGTGTGCTGTTGGGTGGTGTTTTTTTTGATAGACATGTGGACGTTGAGTGCACGTTTGGCGAGGATTTCGAGTGTGACATCGGATTGTGACTGTGTGTTGTCGTTGAGAATGACGGGCGATACCTGCGTGATGATACGCGCGAGTGTGGCAGGGTCGGCAGTCTTTATCTTTTTTCTTAGTTGTGCGATGGCTTCGCCACAGAGCACTTTGAGTTGTTCTCGCTGTGCCTGTGGTGAGTATCGCTCGGTGTTAGTTGGTCGTGCCATTGTTATTCGTCCTTGAAGAGGTTTCGGTTGAGTTGCATATTGAGTTGCAGGATAGCGTTGATGTCCTTAGGCGAAACCTCTTTGTCGTCTTTGAGGGGGTTGGGCAGTCGTTGGAGTTTGCGTTCGACCTCTTGGTAGGTCTTGTAGTTATCGGTCTTGCGCTCTATTATCTGTTCCTCTCGTGACATGGAGTTGTATCGTTTGCGGTATGCCTCCATCTTGTCGGTTGCTTTGTAGAACTCTTGGTTGTATGCTTTGTCCTCGGAGTAGTCACGGAAGAGGTCACGTAGGAATGGGTAGTTGGTGATGGACTTGTAGTCGTCGCCGCCTGCTGCTGCATCGTAGACGAAGCCGGCAGTGTGTCCGAGGCTCTCCCATACGCCGCTGAGATAGCCTTGTGCTAAGTGTTCGATAGCGTTAGGCTTGATGTCTATCCATCCGTCTGTCCTGCCCCCGCCATACGGCACCTCAGGATTGCCTCCGCTCCATTTGTGGAGGGTGTTGGCGGCATCGATTGCCCATTGTGGGGTGTTACGCTTGGCGGTTGTGATGTTCTTTTTCTGCTCGTCCCATTTTTTGCGATAGACGGTAGAGCCTTTGAAGTCCCGATTGACGAGTACATCAACGACAGGCGATACGATAGATGGCGCAGCGGACTGTGCGTACTTGGCTGCGTTGAACTCTAACTCGTTGGTGGCTTCGTTGAAGTCGAACATATTGTGGAGTTGCAGTACCGAGGTAGGTGTTATCTCGCTGAGTGCATAGTCGGCAGCGGTAGCGGCAGCATCGTACCATGTCTTTCGTCCTTGTGCAGCGAGAGCGGCTTGTACGCCTGCTGCATAGAACATACGGAAGAAGTGAACTACCGGTATCTTAGTGCCGAATACGATGAAGTTAGACATGCGGTCGTACTCTGTGAACCATGTCTCGTCGTCCGGGTCATCGGGGTTGAGATAGACGGAGAGTAGTCCGAGCAATGCGAAGTTGGCTGCGACACCTGCGAGTTTCGCCCCGAACTTGAGAGCCCTTTTACCATAGGCAGGTCGGTTCTTGCCTTGTGGGGTCATCTCACGCATGTTACCTTGTACGGTGGCGTTGAAGAATGTGAAGTACTTAGACATCTCTTTGCTGAGTATGCCTGACTGGTTGAAGTTAGTGGTTATGTTCTTCGCCATCTTGGCAGCCTCTTGTGAAGAGTAACCTAACTGCCGTGCGGTGACATACTGTGCAAAGCGGACTGTGAGTTCGGAGGCTTCGGTGAGCATACTGAGTGTGCCTTTGACGCCTCTGTTCCATACCTTATTCCACTTGGTGTCGCCTTTGACCATCTTATCAAAGTCTTTTACCATGCGCTCTAACTCGGGCATGAACGAGAAGCCTGTCTGCGCGCCTGCCTCGAAGTACTCTCTGAGGTAGTCGCCATACATACCGCTATATGTCTCTCGGTCATGGTAGGCATCGCCCCATATATATTTCCATATCGTGCGCTGCACCATAGGGATATTGGCAGCGGCTTTGGTAGCGAACTTGACGCCTAACTCGCTCATGTTATTGATGAACGCTGCTTGTGCGTCACGGTGGAAGTTACGGCTCGCAAATCGTGGGTTGAACTGTGTGAGCATACCCGACATGTAACGGATAGCAGGTGTGTTGAGTTTGTTGAGTAACTTATAGGCGTTGTATGCTTCGCCAAAGTTGCCATTGACGGCGTTGGCGAGTGCTTCGTCTTGTAGTTCGACAAGGTACTGCTGTCCGTCTTTGAGGACGACTACTTGGTGTTGGTGTTTCTCGTCACGGGTGCGGTGCTCTATCATGGTATCGGAGGCACGCCCTACATAGAAGAGTTGGTCTTGCAAGTCCTCTATCATGATATCACGCTTGGCGATGGCGGCAGGGGTCTTGAGATGCTCTTGCTCCTTGCGAAGTCGCTCTATCTGTGCGAGTATCTTCTCGTCGTGCTCACGTTCGGCTTGTGTTGGTGCAGCATAGACGACTTCAGCCTCGAATGGTGTGCCGTCTGCATGACGCATGACACGCCCTGTCGTGGGGTCGAGGACATTCTTGGCATATATCTGCCGTACTGTCCATGCTCCACTTTTCAGTCCTATGTTCTCGTTGGCGAGTAGTAGATTGAGGAATTGCTGTTTGGAGCGATTGTGCTCTGATTGCGAGATGGATGTCAGTCCGATACTCTCGATGAGAGCGAATGGGTCAGAGGCGAGTGACTGCCTGCCGTGTGCCTTGACGAGTGCGGAGTTGTATGGGTTGCCATAGAGGCGTGCTCCCTCGGGGACATAGTTGGTGTCGTAGCCATCGAAGTCACGCTCACGCCACCCACGCTGCGGTACATAGTATCGGCGTTCGTATCTGTCTCGTGTGGCTTGGTCAATCAGTCCGGCTTGCAGTTGGTAGTCGAGTGCAAACTGATTGGCGGCATAGACGGCGTCCCAGAAGTTGCCTATTACTTTTTGGGACAGTACGTTCTCGACGGCATCAATGAGTTCGGTGTGTGTGATGCCGAGGTTGTTAATGAAGCCTTGTGCGCCACGGTCGGGCAGTCCATTATCGGCAGCCTCTTGTGTGTCTTTGGCTTGTGCATAGACACCCATTATCTCACGAATGGTGAGCGGTCTGCCGTTGGTTTTCTCGTCCTCGAAGTTCTGCCATTTGAGGTTTAGGTTGAGCAGAGCGTCGTTGAGTTTCTTTTCCTTTACGATAGCGGCGATGTTGTCGGCTATGCGTTGGATATAGGTGTCTTTGTACCGCCTTCGGAAAGTGGCGATACGCCCGAAAGCGAGTGAGAGGTCGCCGTGCATATCCATAGTGTCGGGGTCGTAAGTGCCGTTGTGAGCAACTATCCATTGTTGGAAGTTGTCAATAGCAGTGAACTTATCGACTATGAACTTGTACAGTTTGCTGCGCATCGATTGGTTGCGTTCGAGGAGTTGCTTGTACTCGTTGATGTGTTGTTGGTCGAGTTGTTGGCGTCTCCACTCAGCGATACGCTTTGCCCACTCTCTTGTTGTTTCGCCTGTAATCTTAGGCGGTACGGGGGAGACGG
>CAVJQD010000073.1:0-10813 GCA_963651555.1 uncultured Clostridium sp.
AGTGTAGAATTAGTGTTAAAAAATGCAAAAATAAGCAAATGTGTAACTATAAAAGTAATGTATATGGCAAAAGTAAGTTTTCTTCTCGACAAGAGAGTAGCGGACAAGGATGGTCTTTATCCTGTCAAGTTGCGCATCAGTGCGCTTCAATCTAACACAGTCGTTGGGACTGGTGTGTTTATCAGTGAAGATGCCTTTACGGGCGACCCTGCGCACTTTGTTGCGGATAGTTTTCCTCGGGCAAGTGAGTATAATAGGGAGTTGTTTGCGTTGTACTATCGTTATCTTAGTACGATAGAGGACCTGCGTCGTGATGGCAGGTTGTATGAGATGAGTGGTACGGACATTAAGAACTATGTCAATGCTACTATTAGGGCGGAGGAGAGAGCAGCAAAGCAGGAGGAGGCATGCACCTTATTATTTATGCCGCTGTTAATGGACTACATGGCGCAATGTCGCACGCCTAAGTCACGGAGCACTTATGACTATACAATGAAGACTATCATACGATTCTATGGTAGTGCCGATTCGGACGGGTTGCGCTTTTCGGATATAAACTATGCGTTCCTTACAAAGTTTGACAGGTGGATGGAGAATAAGGAGATAGGTTTAGCATCACGAGGTATTGTGTTCCGGTGTATTCGCACAGTATATAACTATGCAATCAATTGTGGTTGGGTAGATTTGAAACTTTATCCGTTCCGTAGGTTTAAGATAAAACAATACCACAAAGAAAAAGTGTATCTGCCCGAGGAAAAGATGCGTGCGTTGCTCTCCCTCACCTTTACCGAGGAGCAGGGCGCAGGACTGGAGATGGCTCGTGACTTCTTTTTGTTGTCATTTATGTTATGTGGCATCAATCCGATAGACCTATTCAACCTACCCTGCCAACAAGAAACGGTTAGTTTTGTGCGGCAAAAAATTAAGTATCACGAGCCTCAGACTATTCATATAACGATACAGCCGGAAGTGAGGTACCTCATTAGTCTGTATCAAGGCAAAGAGCATCTACTTATGTTTGCGGAGAAGTATCAAAACTTCGAGAGTTGTTACCACTTTTTGAAGCACCGATTGAAGAAGTTAGGCGAGATGATAGGGTGTCCAGATATTACTTTCTATTGGGCGAGGTACACATGGGCGACTTATGCAAGTAAGATAGATGTATCGGACAGTACCATCAGCAAAGCACTTGGTCATGCGGATTCTACACTTGCAGAGAAAAAGTACATCTCGTTTGATTGGTCTAAGGTGGATAGAGCAAACAGGCGAGTATTGGATTATGCTCTCTATGGTAAGGAGTGAGTAAGGTATTCCTCCACTTCATGCACAAACTCCTCAGTCGTGCGGCAAACGACCACCTTATTGCCGAGCCGTTGTAGTCTCTCTATCATTATCTTTTGGTGTTCCGATAGTCTGCCCGCTGTGCCATTTTTCATTTCGATATATAGGCTTGCGTACTCTCCTTTCGGTATTGGTATATGCAAGTCTGGTATGCCATGCACCACTCCCTCGGCTACTAATTTGCGTGCCGTGGTCTTAGTGGTGTATGCTCCATTAGGTATTGCGTAACAAAGGATATTAGGGTGTGCCATGCGCAGCCATTGCAGGCAATGCACCTGCAGGTCGTGCTCGCTCGGTGCTGCCTTACCTTTGTTCAGTTTATCCCACTCTATATGTAGTTCATCGAGTGTCATAGTCTTATCCCATCTCAAAGTCCCTGCATGGTAGTTTGTCGGGCATCACCTTGATGTCCCTTTGCTCACAATACCTTTCATTATAGAAAAGGCAATCATAACAGGTGTATGCGTTGCGTGTCCAAGCCATAGTGGTGTTGTTATATATTATTGTATCGGTTGTTGAGGTTGTTGTTGCTGCTGTGCTGCTGCTTGTGCTGCCTGCGCTGCTTGTTCTTGTTGTTGCTGTTGTGCTGCTTCGTCTTGTTTAACTTTGATACGCTCCAGCATCTTGTCTGCAAATGGTGAAGTGCTGCTCTCGAGATATGTCTCGAGGTCTATTGCTCCGCCTTGCAGGAGTGATAGGAGTAAGTTTTCGTTTTGCAGGCGGTACATACCTGTAGACTGATTCTCTATAAGTGCAAGGTCGAACTGCGAGTTGCGTACCTTGTTCGGGTCATACCACTTACTCTCCTCAGAGTAGTCCTTGCCTGCGATATTAAGGTATCGGCGGTCGGTGTAGTATTGTTGTATGACTTGCAGAATTTTGTAGTCACGCTTGCGGATTAGTCCGTTATACCACTGCATCATGTCGGCAATATTATTGTTAGCGTTTTGTGTTTCTTGTGCATAGAGAGAAGATGGAGTACCGCTCTTTGCTTGCTCCCCACGCATTGCTCCGTGTGCACCTGTAATCTCGTTGAGCAAGTCCATGTACTTAGATAGCATGGCGACATCGTCTTGCTTGGCACTGGTACTATGTACTTGTTTGAACGGCTCTTCGTCTCCCTCCCAATCTAATACCATAACGCCTGCAGGGGAAGTGATGGTGCGTGCAATATCGTCTAATGCTACATCGCTACGGTCGAGCACTTTTTTATTGACTACAAACAGACCTTTGATGTCGTTCATGCGTTGGTACTCGATACGAGAGAGTAGTCGGTTGGTCATACGCTGCGGGTTGATAGCATCCTCTACAAAAGAGTGTATCTCGCCATCTACCAACGGGAATGCTCCTACTACAAAGGGGTGTGAGCCGTGCGTATAGGGACTGACTTCTTGGTGGAGTATATAGCCGTTTGGTGTGAGGTACCTCACTACCCACTTGTTCTCAATCTTGTACTGATAGTCGATGAGTGCAGCGTCCTCTGCGTTTCCGCCTGCTTGCATCATGTCTAACATACGCTGGTTGTTGATGGCTTGTATGTTACGCTCCTCCGTAACATCGACATAGTACTGCTCACCTTTTGCTACGTCGTGGCAATAGAGTGAATCGAACTGCTCGTTTGTCCATATCTCAATAACACGGCACTGCTCGGGTTGCAATGGGTTGTAAAAGTCTATATTAACTCGTCGAGTGTCCTCATCCATTTGTTGGTTGGTCACATTGTATAGGGATTGGCAGTCTTTGTATATCTGCCGTATCTGCTGTGCCTCCACGGCTGAGTGTGCGAACTTAGTGAGTACTGCACCGATGGACATATCATGCAGGTAACCTATGCAGGTGATGTTCTCGAAGTACTGCCCTGCGGTGTTGGGGTCAAAAGCAAGTCGGTTGTCGTCTACTAATGATACTACTACATCGCTACTCTTGCGCTCTTGGTTGATATCAAAGCCGACACGGAATGCCGGTAGTGCAGATATAAGAAACTCCTCGCAGCCTCGTGTATTGAGTTCGGGTAGGTTCTCGTTTTGGTAGACATACTCAATGGCGATAGACATCATCTCTCCTAACTTCTGCTCGTTTCTATCTCGGGCAATGGCAAGCGGTTCGTAGTTCGATTGGCAATAAACACCTAAGACTGCCTTGACTGCCTTACGAATGATATTGAGAGAGAGCGGTGTGATGCCTTGGTTTGACATCAAGTCTTTCTCCGATATAAGACCACAGCCGTTTGGGTCTGGTACTAAGTCGGATAGTTGGTCACCAAAGTAGTATTTCTTACAACGTTCCCTGCGTTTGCGAAAGTCTTGCAGGCTATCATAGTACTTGTGAAAGCGGTCGAGCAATAACAGGTTCTGTTGGAATATATGCTCTGCCTCTTGTGATATAGGCTTGCTGCCGTCTGTGTTTGGTAACAAGTTCTTGCGGGTGAACCTCTTGCGGTTGTTTCTGTTTAATTTAGCCATAGTAGTGTGTGTTTATCGTATTTTGCCATTTAGTTTAGATTTGCGCATACTTACCTCGAAGTAGTCGAATCGACTATCCTTACTTATCTGTCCTGCGAGTACAAAGCGGAAGAAGCGGCAGTCGGTTCTCTCAACGAGTGTGCCGATATCACGGAAGTTACCACTCTTTTCACGATGCCCGAGTAACGCCCACTTGCGCCCATCATACGAACCGAATACATAGATGCCGATGATAGCATCATAAGTCTTGCTGGTATCGACTACTGTTTCGGTGTGTGCAGGTATGGTTTGTTCGATATACTGCTTGATGGGTGCAGTAGTGAAAGCAAGCATCTTGTAGGCGTGCGTTGCGCTGCCTGCATAGACTGAGGCGTAAATGCTCATGTCCATGTTGATAAGGAAGTTCGGTGTGATATTGTATCCTTCATCGAGCGTGACCATAAGATTACGCAATCGTATCTCGGTATGGTATGTGCCTGCAGGTAGTATGACATTGATAGTCTTTTGCAGGTTGTCGTATTCAGTAGACATCCGGTAGCGATATCTCCAATCGAATACTCTGCCACTATCCTCTTTGAGTTTAACGAGCGTGCCGTTCATCTGATACGACCATACTACATTGTTATTGGCATCGCAGATACATAATGTTGCATCTCCGTAGTTAGGGTCTATGCCGGGTACTTCGTCTGCCCACTCTAACACATTGCCGTCTTTGTCTATTGCATATAGGTCGAACACTAAGCCGTTCGTATTGCCTTGGAACTGCAATGATAGCGTAGCCGTCATGCCGTTAGGAACTGTGAGCGTGTTGGTGTTACCTGCGTTGTCCATGCCATAAGTGAGATAGCGTGGTGTACTGCTCGGTATCATGCTGAGTTGTACATCGGTGTCGATAGAGTTTGCCGTTGATGTTTCACCATTGTCGCCCTCTTTTGTATATGGTAGATTGGTGCTGTTGATGAGGTTGTTGTTGGTATAGGCTGTAACATCTAAGATGTTGCCCGATTCAACCACAACATGGTACTCTACATCGAACTCTGCACCATAGAAGTTTGTCTCCTTGATAGTGGCTATGTTGGTGCTGACTATGCGTTGGTAGTATTGTCCGGTAGGTAGTACGATGACCTTATTCTCTCCTATTAAGTGTGCGTGAATGTTTTGATAGAGTGTGATGGTGCGTGTTACTCCCTCGTACTCATCGGTGTAGGTTGTTGGGTTGTCCCTATCGGTGTCCATGGTGAGAGGCAAAGAGTAGTATATCTCTCCGTTCTCGTTAAGTATTTGGAACTCGAGTTCGGGGGTGTCGAGCGTTTCCGTCTCTTCGTCTCCTCGTTTGATAGAATCAATGAGAGTGGATTCGCTCTCGCCACTTGCGTTTCTTGTATTGAGTGTAATCTTACTATCCGCAGTTTTGAGTGTGACTATGCCCACACTGTCGGCAGGTATGGTGATGTAGTCTTTGAGTTCGGTGGTCGTTGTACCAAAGTTGTATTGTATCTCTGCAGGTAGCGACTTGGCTTGGTATTGGTAGATATTCTCTGCTTGCGATTCGATATTGGCGGATAGTAGATGCCCTAAGTCGCCTACGGTGTATCGTTCACAGTCGTACTCATCATATACCGTGTCGCCACTTGCGAGTAGGTGTATTTCTCCCTCGGCTTGTATAGATACATGGTATGCCTTGTTTGCCTCTAACTCTGTGAGGAAGTCAAAGGTGTCAAAGGTAATAGTGATACCCGACGCTGTAATCTCACTATATCCCCAGTTTTCATAGTCGAGTACATTACCGTAGTCGTCCATCACTCGGTATACGATGTCTATTTTATTCTCCACATCGGTATCAATGGTGCAGCCGTCACAACTGAGTGTGAGTATCTGCTCCTCTGTTATGGCAGAAAAGAGTTCTTGATAGAGAGGTGTGGGTTCGATATCGAGATGGTATAACTCTTGGGATATGTAGCGAGTGACGGACTGAGCGTTGCTATTCTCGGAGTACTCAGCAATAGTGCCTTGTGCAGGGTCGAGGCTGATAGTTTTGATACTCTCGGCAATGTCGATGGTCTTGTATAGTTTTTTGCTGACGGTCTGCCAAAAGCCTCGTGCGACTACTCGGTGCAGTTCTTTGAAGCCGATACTATCTAACTTGACGACATGGGACATGACGAATATGCCGTTGTCGGCATCGCTCTCTTTGTCTACTTGATACCACTCCTCGTCCCCTACCCTATACGATGTTGGGTAGTTATTGACATATTGGTCTGCTTTGTAGTCACGGCGTGACCAGTTACCCTCTCGGTCTTTGATGTAGGTGTAATTATATGCAGGGTTGCTGACCATGAGTTCTCGCTCGTTGTGGTTGTAGTTTACGATAGAGCCTTTGAGGTATGTAAGGAAGTCGGTCTGCGTGATAGAATCGGTAGGCATGGCGGCTATCCTTTGTAGGAAGTAGGCGCTTGCGGCTATCTTGGAGTAGTCGAGGTGTGAAGTCTTGGTGTATTGCACATAGTCTCCCTCCATAGGTTGTCCTATCTCCGCCACTTGCTCCCCTGCTAACTCCATCAGTCCTCGGTCGGTAGTGAATACCACGCCCGTATCAATAGGTGTGACGGACTTGGGGTTGTTGCATACATCTCGTGCAATGATACGTGCGTTGGTGTATGCCATCTCTCCTTTCTCGTCTACGAGTAGTGCATATACACCGTCTTTGCAGAATCCATACAAAGGTGCAGCGCCGGTCTGCCCTGTGCCGACTGCAATAGCGTTGGACATGATAGCAACTATCTCCGCTGAGCCTACTTGGTAAGTGTTCTCCACGGGCATATAGAGCGGGTTGTTGGTGCTGCTCACTTTTAACCCGTTTGGATAGTCCTCGGTAGTGTTCGATTCGGCAGGCGCAGGGTTGAAGTCCGGCTTTGCTCCTGTTTGGTACTCTGTGACGGACTTGGTATCTATCTTATCGAGTTTGTTAGGTCGCAAGTCGTCGGAGAAATAGTATGCAATGTTAAGGTATGGGTGTTTAGTGAGTTCAAAGGTGCGTTTGTAGAGTATTACTTGTGACCCCGACGTATTCTGTGCGAGGATAGCAATGGTCATCTTTGTGGCTCTGCTGTCGGGAAATGAGAGTAATGGGTCTGGTGTCTCAATGAAGTCAAGTAAGTCGCCTAATGCAGAGAAAGGTATGTATCGGCAGACATGTTGTATGCCATCGTTGGCTGTCTCTATCTCTGTCTCCACATAAGCCGATACATCTCTTGTCTCAGCGATTGCTTGTTTGAGTTGCTGGCTTGCGTATCGGTTTAGATAGTGCGTGGTGCGTAATTCTGAGAGTGTATCATCGTAGTATGAACGCAGATGATAGAGTGCCATCTTGAAATACCCGAAGTTGTTACCGCTTGCATCATATATGAGTGAGTGGTTGTTGAGGTGAAAGCAGTCGATAGGATAGCCGTGGAACTGTGTGCGTGTGTAGTTAGCAATGTGCAGACGGCTATTGTAGGTATATTGCACCTTTGGTAGATATGAATAACGAGATACGGATTCGACGTGCAGGGTGTTCTGTTGCGTGATGTTAGTAAGTATGCCATTGTACTCAGCGGCTTGCAGGTCTACGACTGGGTTCTCCAATAGTCCTTGGAGTTCGTCTTGGTTGTATTCACGAAGCAGGTAGAATGGGCTATGCAGTAGGTCGTATCGTATATCGTCTATCTCTCGCAAGTTTGGCATGTAGGACATATTGGCTACGGAACGGCGGAAGAATTGGGGGTCTTTTTCGTCGTCATGGAAGTAGATTTTTGCCGTGCCCTCTGCAATATCTAATGTGCGTCGGCAGTAACCTTTGTCCTCTACGTCCATTTTATAGACGGAGGATTGCGGGGTAACAAAGATACATAGCGATTGGAATATATCTTTGTTGTCGTCCATAATGCGGATTAGGTCACTGTCGATAGATACGCAAAGGTTGCAGCCTTTCAGTTGGAATTTCCAACAGGATTTTTTGCGGAGATATTCATCGCTCACGGGTACATAGATAGAGCCGTTAGTGTAAAGTGTTGATGTTGATATACCATTGCGGAATACCCCTGCTACATCTTCTCCTCCTTGTCGAGCATGGTTGAAGTTCTGCCACTTCTTTTGGTCTATCGAGTAAGTCCCGATGGCATCAGTAAGGTCAACGGGTATATCTTGTTTTACCTCTCCGGGCAAGTCTTTCACAGTAACATATTGCATACCTATCTCGGCACTTCCTTTTGCCTGAGGTATAAGTAGTGCTCCTGAGTGTGAATAGACGCCTCGTGACTTTATCTCATCATAGCCTGCTATGAGTTGGTCGGTAGGTTCTTTGTGTGCAAGACGACTATCGGTGTCATAAGCACGCTGCCGTGGGAATATCAATGCAGGTGCAGATGCATACATATACTTGCCATCGTAGAGTTTGATAGCAGCGCAAACGAGAAATGGGTCGGTGAAGTAGTTTTTCTCCCGTGCTTTGCCGTACATCTCCACCATGGTGTTGTGTAGTGTTTCAAGCCCACCGCCACAGAGTGACCCGAAGTTCTTGCCTCGTATCTCTATCACTCTGCCCTGCTTTGCCCAATCAGTGCTTCTGCCCCAGTTATCCCATCCCTCTTGGTTGGTTTTATCTTCTGTGATAGTACCTGCTTCTCCTGCATCGGCATAGTTGAAATGTATCTTGCCAAATGGGTATATGCCTCGGTCGGTTTGTGAGCCATTCTCCTCGACATAGAGTTGTTTGTAGATGTTATCGGCAGGTTTGTATATGATATATTGGAAGTTGTTGGCTTGGGTTGCTTTGTTGGTGGCGTAATCAATGATAGTGAGCAGGTGTCCTGTTTGGCTGATGTAGAGGTCGGATGATACGGAAAGAAGTGATACAGGGGTGTCTAATGCTGTGAATACTCCATCGGCATCAATGTTAGCGAACCAGAAAAGTGTTTTGTTTCGTACGCCTAAGACATGGCGGTAGATGTTGGTATGGATATAGATTTGTTGGTATGTTACTCCACTGGTGTTTGGCACATCGGATTGGTATTGCATAGAGAAGACATGCTTGCCATCTCCGCTTGCTCGCCATGCACTATCCTTAAAGCGCAGATTGACGAGGTCTTCGGACTGTCCGTCTTGTATGCCAATCTTGGTTTCGTTGTGTACGATACCTTTGAGTTCGATTGCTTTTACATTTTCCGTATCCATAGTAGTATGATGTTAGAATACTCGTGGTATTCGATAAGTGACAGATGGTAGTGTGCGTTGCGATAGTTTCTTTATCATTTCGATAGCATCGAGATAGAGTACTTGGTAAGTCTTTGCATCGTCGGTGTATGCAGAGAGGAGCCATTGCCAGATGATATAGTAGGTGAGTGCATCTTGCACGGCTTGGTCGAGTGGCTCTATATCGTTATGGTTGAGTTTCTGCTCCCATTGTATGATATAGTGGATGCTCTCTCGGAAGTCGGGTGTCGGTGCGAGGTTCTCGAGTGTGTCGCTGTCGCCTGCGCCTGTTGCGAGATAGAGGGTATCACGGTATGATACATAATCGCCTTTGCTATATGTTTGTGGCGGCACTGCCCCGTGTGTGAGTGTAACGGTGTGGCAGTTTACTTCCCAAAGGTAGGCTTTCTCGACATGGCGTGTATGCTTGCTAAGTGGTTCAAACACTTTCATCATGGCGGAGCGTGCGAACGAGTGGAAGAGGTCGCTTTCGTCTTTTGTCATGGCGATAAGGTCGAGCAGGTGTGGTGCTGCATTGGTGCCTCGATGTTTACCGAGATATGATGTGCGCTTATGTATCTCCTCTTGCAGGTGTGCGAGTGGATAGTAGAGATGGACTATGTCCATGGTCTTACCCGATAAGCACCCTAACATATCGCACCATGGTGTGCGGTATGGCAATAATCCCTTGGGCTCTATCTCGTGGTATTGTACCTCAGTTGATGTTCGTGCGTGCATGGCTTATTATTAGTTTATTGTTTTATTTGTTAGTTCTGCGTATTCGGCGGTGGCGTCAAAGTTTGGGCAGGTCTTGGAGGCGTCAAAGTCGTGGTGTGAGTGTATAGTGGCGTTTGGGTACTTCTTGAGCAGGTGCTTGAGGAGTTGTAGCAACGCTTTCTTTTGTGCGGGGGTGCGTGTGTCCTTTGGCGACTTATTGTCGGCTGCCCTGCCTCCTATGTAACATATACCAAGCGAGTGGGGGTTGTGTCCCTTGCAATGTGCGCCCTGTTCCGTTTCGGGTCTGCCGCCCTCGATAGTGCCGTCGAGGTCAATGACATAGTGGTAGCCGATACACCGCCACTTGCGTTGCTTGTGCCAGCGGTCGACGTCAGCGGCTTTGTCGTTGCGTCCCTCGGGAGTGTCGGAGCAATGGATGATTAGTTCGTCAATATTCATATCTATGTTTGGTTAGTTCGCATACAAAAAAGCGGCTATCTTCATATCGAAAATAGTCGCTTGTGATAATTACCCCGATTTCGGGGGGGGGGATTTAGTTGATTTCGCTCGAAAATCTATTTCTAATTGCATACTGATTTGTATCGTGTTGATACCGTCCCATTACAATCGCAGGGTTTATATTGTATGCAACAGAAAACGCTTCTATGTGGGGTTTAATCTTATGAGGCACTATTTTGGTCGTCTTTTCTTTGAAAGTTTTCCATAAATATGGGGGAATTAGGTTATCCTGTGCAAATCTATCTGCCTCCTGCTCATAAGTATCTCGTTCGCTCCCATTGCCCAATTGAATAAATTGCCTATCTGTGTCCTCTATGTGCAACACTATATGACCAAGTTCGTGCATAACAGAAAAGGCAAAATTATCAATGGACTTCCGACGCATTGTTAATACAATTGTCGGGTTCTCGCCATTTTTGAAACTCATTCCGTCAACGGGAACTTGTCCTTTTTTCTCAACAATCAAGAACTTAACTCCGTACTTGTTGCAGATAATCGCAACCTCCTCCATAAGGTTGTGATTGTGTGTAAACGCAGTATTGAGT
>CAVJQD010000074.1:0-10718 GCA_963651555.1 uncultured Clostridium sp.
TAGATTTAAGGTTAAGTAAAGATTGGGTTGTCGAGATGACAACCTTTCTTTTTTTTATATGGGCTTCTTTTTCCTTGATTACAATTATTCTTTTTTCTTGATTACAATTATATATAGAATACTTCTGTATTTCAATGCGTTAGCCTTGTTTTATCGAGAGCTCTCGATGACTTTTAGAAATTTTATTGAAAGCACTAGTTGCAAAACGGGCGTTTCTGTATTATCTTTGCATAAAAATTGACGATTTGACAATGTACAATTGTGCAATTGCGGTTGTACTACTGTCGTGTCCTAATATTTGGAATAACGCAGAAAATATACTACTTTTGCATGCGGTGAAGTAGAGGGCTGATTGACAAAGTATTCAAATAGAAACAAAATAATACATAGATATGAAACGTGAAGAGTTAGAGAGACTTATCGACTTGTGGTTTGAAGAAGATATCCGTGATGGCGACCATACCTCGTTATCATGTATCCCTGCCGACGCTACAGGTTGTAGTCAATTGATCATCAAAGAGGATGGTATATTGGCAGGCGTGGCAGTAGCCGAAGTAGTATGTCATCATTTCGACAAGGACCTTCGTATGGAAGTTTTGCTACAAGATGGTGCAGAAGTGCACCGTGGCGATATTGCCTTTCGTGTGTACGGCAGAATCTTATCGCTGCTTCAAGTGGAGCGTACTATGCTCAATATCATGCAACGGATGAGTGGAATAGCCACGACGGCACATCGCTATCAGAGTCTGATTGCGGATACGGGTTGTCATGTGCTGGATACTCGTAAGACGACGCCGGGTCTGCGTTACTTGGAGAAAGAGGCAGTGCGTATTGGTGGCGGCATGAACCACCGTATCGGGTTGTTCGATATGATACTCTTGAAGGATAATCATGTGGATTTTGCCGGCGGCATCACGGCTGCGTTGACACGTGCTCGTGACTATTGCAAGGAGAAGAACAAGGACTTGCGGATAGAGATAGAGACTCGTAATGAGGATGAGATACGTGAGGCTTTGGCAACGAACATACCCGACCGTATCATGTTGGATAACTTTACACCGGAGCGTACCCGTGGGGCGGTGGCTATAATCCGTCAGTGGGAGCAGGAGAATGGTCGACATATAGAGATAGAGTCGAGTGGGGGAATCACTATTGATACTATCCGAGACTATGCACTGTGCGGTGTAGACTTCGTGAGCGTGGGCGCATTGACGCACTCGGTGAAGAGTCTGGATATGAGTTTTAAGGCAGTGAAGTAGTGGTTTATTAGTTTATCAGTTTATTAGTTTAGGCGTTGTTGAATGGGTTGAAAAGGTTTATGGTTTAATCATATAGGTTATGAGTATTATTGAGAGATTGGCAGCGTTGCGTGCGCTGATGGAGAAGAATGGTTTGACGGCTTATATCGTGCCGGGTACCGACCCGCATGCGAGTGAATATATGGCACCTCATTGGATGGAGATGTCGTGGATTACCGGTTTCCTTGGCGAGACAGGTACGGCAGTGGTGACGCTGGAAGAAGCGTTGCTATGGACAGATAGTCGTTATTATTTGCAGGCAGAGGCTGAGTTGGCAGGTAGCACTGTGGGGTTGATGCGAGAGAGTGATGTGGACTGCCCGACGATTGAGTCGTGGCTGTGTGAGCATATCCACGGCACGGTGGGCGTTAATCCGGAGATGTATAGCGTGAATGGTTATGCATCGTTGCAGGTTGCCCTGCAAGAAGGTGGTCTTGGACTGAAGTCGATAGACCTGATTAAGCCGTTGTGGACGGAGGATAGACCCGCTATTCCGACTTCGATATTATACGAGTATGAGGAGAAGTATGCGGGAGAGAGTGTGGAGAGTAAGTTGCATCGCACGCGTGAGGCTTTGGCACAAAAGCACTGTCAGGCGATGGTGATATCGGCACTCGATGAGATTGCTTGGTTGCTAAATATACGTGGTAAGGACGTGGAGTATACGCCGTGTCTGATATCATATCTGGTGGTGGAGGAGAACCGTTGTACATTGTTTGTTGAGCCAAGTAAGTTAGACGCTGCTGCAAGTGCTTACCTGCAACGTATCGGCGTGACAGTCAGAGGGTATGATGATGTGTTTGAGTACCTTCATGGTTTGCAGACAGAGGCTGTGCTGCTGGATGGCAGTAAGGTGAATGAGGCATTGTATGAGGCTATCAACAGCAAGGTACGCCGTGTGAATGTGACGCCAAGTCCAGTGCTGAAGATGCAGAGTGTGAAGAACGCTGTGGAGTTGGCAGGTGAGCGTATCGCTATGCGTGAGGATGCGGTAGCACTGACTCGGTTCTTCCGTTGGTTAGAACTGGATGCACTGAAGACTCCGCAGACGGAGATAACCTTGGCGGATAAGTTGCACGAACTGCGTGCCCAAGGTAAGCATTTCACCGATGAGAGTTTCGGTACTATCGCCGGCTGGAATGGCAATGGCGCTATTGTGCATTATCATGCTGAGCCGGATGCGTGCGCGAAGATAGAAGGTAATGGTGTGTTGCTATTAGACTCGGGAGGACAATACTTGGACGGCACGACGGACATCACTCGTACGGTGTGGGTAGGCGATGAGAAGGCTATTCCTGCTGCGTTGAAACATGACTATACGTTGGTGCTGAAAGGGCATATCGCCTTAGCTAAGGCTCGTTTTCCGAAAGGAACTCGTGGTAATCAGTTGGACGTGTTGGCACACCAGTATATGTGGGCAGAAGGTATCACTTACGGTCATGGCACGGGTCATGGCGTTGGACATTTCATGGGTTGCCACGAAGGTCCGCAGAATATCCGCACCGACAATAACCCGAATCCGCTGCAGGTGGGGAATATATGTTCCGACGAGCCAGGTATATATCGTGCCAATGAGTATGGTATCCGTATCGAGAACCTCATCACGGTGCGTGAGACGGCAGATAGGAGTGCGCGCAGTACGGGAGAGACGTATTACGAGTTCGAGACGCTGACGCTGTGTTATTATGACACGCGACTCATTGAACGCAGTATGCTGACCGATAGTGAAGTAGCATGGATAAACCAATATCACCAGTGGGTGTATAACGAGATATCTCCCCGCCTAACTGCTGATGAGGCGGAGTGGTTGCGAGATAAGTGTAAGACTTTATGATTAAAGAGAGATAATACATACTTATGAGATTAGAAACGATACTAACAGAAGCCGTTCAGACGGCAGTGAAAGACCTCTATGGCATAGAGACAACCGAGCAACAGGTGCAGTTGCAGAAGACACGTGCAGAGTTTGAGGGTAATATCACCATCGTGGTGTTCCCCTTTGTGAAGGCTGCCCGCAAAGCACCTGCACAAGTAGCCACGGAGATTGGTGAGACGCTCCTCAAAAATGACCTCGTGGAGAAATATAATGCAGTGCAGGGCTTCCTTAACTTGAGTATTGCTCCAGCCTTCTGGCTTGGGCAACTCGCAGACATCTATGCCGATGAGCATTACGGTTACCTCACTCGTCAGAAAGAGGATGGTACGCAGCCGCTGATGATGGTAGAGTACAGTTCGCCGAACACCAACAAGCCTCTTCACCTTGGGCACGTGCGCAATAACCTATTGGGCTATTCTATCGCCAAGATACAAGAGGCTAATGGTTGGAAAGTGGTGAAGACCAACATCGTCAATGACCGTGGTATCCATATCTGCAAGTCGATGCTGGCATGGCTACGTTTCGGCAACGGCGAGACTCCTGAGTCTAGCGGTAAGAAAGGCGACCACCTTATTGGTGATTACTATGTGCGTTTCGACCAGGAGTATAAGGCGCAGATCAAGGAGTTGATGGCGCAGGGTATGGACGAAGAGACGGCTAAGCAAGAAGCACCACTCATCAAAGAGGCACATGCTATGCTTATCAAGTGGGAGCAAGGCGACCCTGAGGTGCGTGCTTTATGGCAGAAAATGAACAGTTGGGTGTATGCCGGTTTTGACGAGACCTACAAGCAGATGGGCGTCTCTTTCGATAAGATCTACTACGAGTCGAACACCTATCTCGAGGGTAAGACAGAGGTCGAGCGTGGTCTCAAAGAGGGACTCTTCTACCGCCGAGAGGACGGTTCCGTATGGGCTGACCTCACTAAAGATGGCTTGGACGAGAAACTCTTGCTCCGTTCCGACGGCACTTCTGTCTACATGACGCAGGATATTGGTACTGCCAAGTTGCGCTTTCAGGATTACCCTATCGACAAGATGGTGTATGTGGTGGGTAACGAACAGGAGTATCACTTCAAGGTACTGAGTATCTTGCTCGACCGTCTGGGCTTCCCATTTGGCAAAGAACTGGTGCACTTCAGCTATGGTATGGTGGAACTCCCTAACGGCAAGATGAAGAGTCGTGAGGGAACTGTCGTGGATGCCGACGACCTGATGGCGCAGATGGTACAGGATGCCAAGGAGATATCCAAAGACAAAGTCAACACCTTGCCCGATATCACTGAGGCTGAGGCTAATGAGATCGCTCGTGTGGTAGGACTAGGCGCACTGAAGTACTTCATCTTGAAGGTCGACCCTCGCAAGAACATGCTCTTCAATCCTGCCGAGAGTATCGACTTCAATGGCAATACAGGTCCGTTTATCCAGTATACCTACGCCCGTATTCAGTCGGTGCTGCGTAAGGCTAACCTGCAAGATGTTACTATCCATGCTACGGCTCTTAACGACAAAGAGTTAGGACTTATCCAACGCCTCACGGAGTTCCCTTCTATGGTACGCCAAGCAGGCGATGAGTTCAGTCCTGCCGTGCTCTGCAACTACGCCTACGCATTGGCATGTGACTTCAACTCATTCTACCACGATTACTCTATCCTCAATGAGCAAGATGCCGACCAACGCCAACTGCGAATAGTGCTTTCGGCTGCTGTGGCTAAGGTCATCCGCACAGCCATGGCGTTGCTTGGTATAGAGGTGCCTGAAAGGATGTAAAAGCGTATGCAGATATCCTTCACAAAGATGCAGGGTGCCGGTAACGACTACATCTATATCGATGCGTCTCGTTATCCTATCTCTGACCCAGAGTCCTTGGCAAAGCAACTTAGCGACCGTCATTTCTCTGTGGGTGCAGACGGCTTGGTGCTTATCATGCCATCCGACAAAGCCGATATCCGTATGCGTATGTTCAATGCTGATGGTAGTGAGGCGCAGATGTGCGGCAATGCCTCTCGTTGTGTGGCACGCTATGCAGTCGACCATGGCTTAGTGAAAGGTAACGATTTCAACTTAGAGACACTTGCTGGTATCAAGACTCTGCATGTAGAGGAAAATGAGGTGTGTGTCGATATGGGTGAGCCTCTTATCACAACGCTCAAGGCAGACTCTTCGCTTGTCTTGGCGCAAGATAGTAGTGTGACTATCACTGCCCAAGACCTTACCTTGGTTGATATGGGTAATCCACATGCTGTCTGTTTCGTGAACAATGTGAACAATTATCCAGTTTGCCAACTTGGTCCTAAAGTGGAGCATTACCCGTTGTTCCCTAATCGAACAAATGTGGAGTTTGTGCAGGTGTTAGATGATACGCATCTCAAGATGCGCGTGTGGGAGCGTGGTACAGGTGAGACAATGGCTTGTGGCACGGGTGCTTGTGCCTCGGCTGTAGCAGCAGTGCTGAAAGGTCTTGTGCAGCCCATAACTCATATACATGTCTTAGGAGGCGACCTCTTGATCCGTTGGGATAGAAGCAGTAATCATGTTTTTCTGCAAGGTCCTGCAGAGTATAGTTTTGAAGGTACAATACAACTATGAGGAATTTTTAGAACATCCCATGAATATAAACGAACATTTCTTGCAATTGCAGCGTAATTATCTCTTTACAGAGATTGCTAATCGCACTCGCCAATATGTAGCGGAGCATCCAAATAATCAGTTAATCAAACTAGGTATAGGTGACATCACGCGTCCTTTAGCCCCTGCTGTTATCGATGCCATGCATAAGGCAGTCGATGAACAAGCGCATGCTTCTACTTTCCATGGCTATGGACTGGAAGAGGGATATATGTTTCTCCGTGAAGCCATTGCGCAGTACGAGTATGCACCGCTGGGTGTATCGTTCTCGGTAGATGAGATATTCGTCTCGGAAGGTGCAGGTAGCGACCTGGGTAACATCTGTGATATCTTTAGTGCCGATAACCGTGTGGCCATTCAAGACCCTTCTTATCCTGCATATATTGACACTACTGTTATGGCAGGTCGTGCAGGCAGTTGTCTTGAGGGACGTTGGTCGGATATTGTATATATCCCTCTGCATGCAGAGAATCATTTCATACCTGAACTGCCTAAGGAACATGTCGATATCATTTATCTCTGCTATCCGAATAACCCCACGGGTACGGCCCTTACAAAAAGTCAGTTGCAAGCGTGGGTGAATTATGCTCTTGCCAACAATGCGGTTATTATCTACGATGCTGCGTATAAAGCCTTTATACAAGGCAACGATATTCCGCATAGTATCTACGAAGTGCCCGATGCAAAGCGTGTGGCAATTGAGATTTGCAGTTATAGCAAGACGGCTGGGTTCACAGGTGTTCGTTGTGGGTATACCGTTGTACCAAAGGAACTGAAGGATAAGCAAGGACATTCGCTCAATCCATTGTGGGACCGTCGTCAATGTACTAAGTATAATGGCACTTCATATATCTCTCAGCGAGGTGCTGAGGCTATCTATACGGAAGAGGGTAGGCTGCAGGTGCAAGCGAATATCGACTATTATATGGGCAATGCAGCGGCTATCCGAGAGCAACTGCGTAGTATAGGTCTGGAGGTGTACGGTGGTGAGCATGCGCCATATATTTGGGTGCACACACCTAAGGGCATGACCTCGTGGCAGTACTTCGATTTTTTGCTTAATGAGTGTGAGGTGGTGGCGACACCAGGTGTTGGCTTTGGTCCTTCGGGAGAAGGCTATCTGCGACTGACAGCTTTTGGCACGCACGAGCAGACCGAGGAGGCACTTCGACGTATTGCTGAACATGCGTAGAGGGCGCTTTCTCGAAAACTTGTTCGAGTTGTAGAATTTGGAAAAATAGCGTATCTTTGCGCGATAATTATGATGTAGTACATTCTTGTAAAAATAGTGATTCGTTATGAATATTTCGTATAATTGGTTGAAGCGTTATATCAATCTGCCAGATGATGCAGAAGAGACTGCTAAAGTGTTGACTTCTATCGGATTGGAGGTCGATGGCGTAGAGAAAAAAGAGAGTATCCGTGGTGGATTAGCAGGACTTGTGGTAGGCGAGGTGCTTACTTGTGTAGCACATGAGAACTCCGACCACTTGCATGTCACAACGGTTAACGTAGGCGGAGAAGCACCTTTGCAGATAGTATGTGGTGCCCCCAATGTGGCAGCAGGTCAGAAAGTGATTGTGGCTACGGTGGGTACAACTTTGTGGCAAGGAGATGAGAGCTTCACTATCAAACGCTCGAAGATACGTGGTGTAGAGTCGCTCGGTATGCTTTGCGCCGAGGATGAGATAGGGGTTGGTTCGTCACACGATGGTATCATCGTATTGCCTCAAGATACTCCTGTAGGTATGCTCGCAAGAGATTATTTCCATGTAGAAGAAGACTATGTAATAGAAGTAGATATCACGCCTAACCGTTCGGATGCAACAAGTCATTATGGCGTTGCGCGTGACTTATATGCTTATTATAGTCTGCATGGAAAAGGTGTTACCCTCACAAAGCCTTCGGTGGAAGAGTTCGCTGTTGCAGCACATTCTACTTATAAACCTATCGAAGTAGAAGTGCGTGCTGAGCAAGCTTGTCCTCGCTATTGTGGTGTGACAATTGCAGGGGTTGAGATCAAAGAATCGCCCGATTGGTTACGCCATGCGTTGACCAACATTGGCGTTCGCTCGATCAATAATGTGGTTGATGCAACCAATTTCGTATTGCACGAGATGGGACAAGCTTTGCACCCATTTGATGCCGATAAGATTGAAGGCGGTAAGGTGATTGTTCAAACCGTTGCCGAAGGAACGAAGTTCGTTACGCTTGACGGAGTAGAGCGTTCTTTGAGTGCAGCCGACTTGATGATATGCAATGCACATGAACCGATGTGTATAGCCGGTGTGTTTGGTGGTAAACAGTCGGGTATCACCTCTGAGGTCAAGAATGTGTTTATTGAGAGTTCCTACTTCGACCCAGTAAGCATCCGCAAGACAGCCCGTCGTCATCAGTTGTCGACCGATGCCTCGTTCCGTTATGAGCGTGGCTGCGATCCGAATAACACAATGTATGTATTGAAGCGTTGTGCCTTGCTTATTCAGCAAGTAGCAGGCGGCGAGATAGTAGGCGCACCTGTTGATAAGATTGCTTCAAATGTAGCATGTTACTCCGAAACCGAGCCCTTCGCACCATGGGAGGTGGAAGTAGTAGAGAGCCGCGTGGATAGTTTGATTGGCAAACATCTTGGTCAGGAAGTATTGGAGACTATCTTCAAAGCCTTGGAGATGCGTATCGTAAGTAAGCAAGACGGTGTCTATCATCTGCAAGTGCCTCGCTATCGTGTAGATGTGCAACGTGAGTGCGATGTGGTAGAAGATGTGCTGCGTATCTATGGCTACAACAATGTAGAAATGGAGCAGACCGTCCACAGTTGCCTCTCTTATTCGCCGAAACCTAATGCAGTCGCATTGCAACATAAGATATCGGAACAACTGACTGCAGAAGGATTTAATGAGATACTGAATAACTCACTGACTAAACTGCAATACTATGCTGGTGAGGAAGAGAATCGTACTTATCGTCTGGAGAACTGTGTGCAGGTGATGAATCCGTTGTCGCAAGACTTGGCAGTGATGCGCCAGACCTTGCTATTCGGTGGATTGGAGAGTATCCAACGTAATGCTAATCGTAAGATAAACGACCTATGCTTCTATGAGTTTGGTAACTGCTACCATAAGCGTGCCTTGAAAGAAGGTGAAGAACCGTTGGCAGCCTATAGCGAGGAACCACATCTTGGTTTGTGGATTACGGGTAATAAGTCTCGCCAGACATGGGTTCATGCAGAGGAGAAGTCCTCCTTCTATCAACTTCATGCTTATGTAAACAATATCCTGCGCCGCTTAGGTGTTAATGTGGAGAAGTGCACTTACGAGCCTGTTCAAAGTGACCTATATAGCGATGGCTTGCGTATCATAGCGCAGAACGGTAAAGCGCTTGGGGAGATGTGCATCGTGAACCCTAAACTGTTGAAGAACTTCGATATTGATAATCCTGTCTATTATGCCGACCTCGATTGGAACCAACTCCTTCGTCAGAATAAGCAATATAAGGCAGTTATCAATGATATACCTAAGTTCCCTGAGGTGAAGCGTGACTTTGCGCTGTTGGTAGATAAGTCGGTTGAGTTTGCCGATTTGGCAAGAGCCGCTTTCGAGACGGAGCATAAACTGCTGAAGAATGTATATCTGTTCGATGTGTATGAAGGCAAGAACTTAGAGATGGGCAAGAAGTCGTATGCTTTGAGTTTCATCTTGCAAGATGCCGAGAATACCCTTAAGGATAAGCAGATCGAGCAGATCATGTCTAGTCTACAAAAGACCTTCGAAGATAAGTTCGGCGCTAAGTTGCGTTAATCGAATAGCATATATGGCAAATACAACGAGGGCTGACCCATTATGGATCAGCCTCCGTTGTCCTATGGCTTTATTCCTGTTTGTTGAGAAATGCTCACGTACGAGGACAACTTTAGTGTTATTCCCTGACTACTTTATAAAACATTAAATAGAGCTTTTGCATATTAGCAAACCTTTTATTACCTTTGCAGCGTAAAGTCATGGGTCATAGTGGACTGGGCTTATAACGTCAACGCCCGAACTAGTTCCGACTTTGCAGACATAGTAAAAGGCGTTTATCAGCGCTTGTTTTGGAACTCTGAAATCCGGAAAATTTCGTAACCCAAAGCAGGACTGCAATAAATGTCTACGTGGTATGTATTACCCCTACACATTGTGTGGCGTTACATATCGGGCGTGGGCATTGTTGCTTATTCTTGTTACAGGGTCTTTCCGGAACCTCAGAGTTAAGAATAGGCACAGATAATGACTCCACGCTTTTTTTGTATATGTACTTGTTCCGTATGGAGTCTGTGGAACAGAAACACGTTTTTATTATGAAAACAAAATCTTTTATGGCACTGCTAATGGTAGCATGCACAATTGGATTCCTATCATGTGATCCACAAAATGAACCAACCAATGGACCTGACCCATCACAAACAGAACAAAATGAGGATGTGGATGAAGGTGATGATGATGGTTTTCTAGAAAAAAACATCTCAACTGGTAATGTAATTGAAACAAAAGAGACAGAAGCAATATTGTCCGGAAAAATTTTGGTTGATATTACTGATTATCAATCTGTCAAATTTGGAGTGATGTATTCTGAGAATAAAACTGAATTAGAGCAATACAAAGGAACAAAACTTGAAGGAAAAGAATTAAATGGGATGGATTTTAATGTTACCGTAAATGAATTGTGGCATAGTACCACTTACTACTATAGGGCATATATTCTTCTTAATGATATGCAATACTTCTATGGTAACATAAAATCATTCACAACATTAACTTTGACTCATCGAGGTTATTCTGTTGCGGAAGGTAAGTATGTGAGCTTTTATAAAGGTAATGTACGTTATCAGCAGAGTAGTAAATCTTTTTGTCTTACTTCCGAACAATATGTTTACGATGTATC
>CAVJQD010000075.1:0-10632 GCA_963651555.1 uncultured Clostridium sp.
TTAACAATTAACAATTAACAATTAACAATTAACAATTAACAATTAACAATTAACATGCGCGGTGGGGTCGGACGGGTCTTTCGACCCGAACGACACGGGGGCTCGACACGGTATTCTTGTTCAGTCCACTGGACTTCACTCGCTCCGGCAGCCTCAGTGCTTCGCACCTGCCTTCGCTTCACGTCTCCACAATCGTGGTATGTTTCCCGCGGGCGAGGCGCCCGCGTCCCCAGCAGAGCATGGTAAAACGGGTCTTTCGACCCGAACGACACGGGGGCGTGTCGTCTCCACAATCGTGGTATGGTCGAACGTTTAACAATTAACAATTAGCAATTAACAGTTAACAATTAACAAGTGCGTAGGTGGTGGTTTTCCTTTAAATATTATCAAATATTATTCAAATATTCTCTGCGGGTATAGGATATTACCAAATATATTGTTGTTTAGTAGGTTTATTTGTTGTTTAGTATTTGGTCTTGGAGGGTTTTGGCTTGGTTCATGCTCTCGGGGTTGTTGGTGTCGATGAGGTCTTTGGGTAGACGCGGGATGCGTATCTGCGTGCCGACTGGTATGGCGTTGGGGTCGGGTAGGATGTCCTTGTTGGCTTCGTAGATGTAGACCCAGAAGTCTTTTGCACCATAGTACTTCTTCGATAACCATGCTAATCGACTGCCCTCGGTGAGCGTCTCTGTCTTGATGAAATCGGTGTAGGTGCGGGGAGTACTTACAGAATTTCCTACCTTTTCTGCGTTCTGTTTTTCTGCGTTCTGTTCTGCAGTGGATTGTTCTTCTGTGGGTTGTTCTGCTGCGTTCTGTTCTACTGTGGCTACGGGTTCTTGTAGTGAATCGGGTATGATGGCGATGGAGTCATTGGCGGGGCGTACCGCAATGGAGTCGGGGAGTACGGCTTCGTTGGGTTCGACGACTGCGACTTCTTCGCCTTTGTTCAGTAGGCTGTCGGCCCATGAGGTGATCTTATGTTGCAGGAAGAAATAACCGCCTACTAAGAGGACACAGAAGCATAGTACCGTGATGCCCGCCACTTTCCACGGTTGGAAAGACTTCTCTTTCTTGGTGAGGTTCGACCGTGTGCGTACTCCTGTAAGGACTTTCTCGCTGGAGGTACTGGTAGGGGGATTTGGAGCAGGGGGATTTGGAGTAGGGGGATTTGGAGTAGGGGGATTTGGAGTATGGGGATTTGTTGAATTAGTCTCTTCTTTGGGAGTTTCTTCTTGTTCTTCTTCTTTCTTTTCCTCTTGTTTTTCTTCTTCTTTCTTTTCTTCAGGTTGTTCTTCTTTCTTTTCTTCGGGTTGTTCGGGTTTTGGTTGTTCGTTTGGTTGTTGTGTTTCTGTCGTGATGGCACCGAGTTCGGCGAGGAGGTCTTTTATCTCTTCGGCTTGTTCACCGAACTTCTGCATGGGGTCGATTTCGGTTTTCTCTTGTGGTTTGGTCTCATCGATGACGATAGCCTCTAAGTGCGCAAATGGCTCATTGATACGGTCTTTGAGGATAGAGTCGGGCGTGAAGGTCACTTTGTTGTAGCCCTCGATGAGAATGGGTTCGCCGGTCTTCACGTTGACGCTTTTGCGTGGTTCGTTCCATTGCACTTTGAAGGTGCCTAAGCCATTGATACGCACTTGCTTATCGTCATGTAGACCGGTGGTTATTGCTTTGAGCAGTGCATCGATGAAGTCACCGCACGCTTTCTCGGGAATGCCGGTGCGTGTGGCAAGCAACTTGCGCAAGGTAGCGATGGTTATTCTGTCTTCTGCCATTATTCTAATCTCCTATTATTCTCCTTTCGTGAAGGCTTCTTTGAGTCGTGTGTTTTGCTTGAAGCATAGTTGTAACTTGGGCGGTGTGAGAGTGCGTACGCCGGTCTTAGGGTTCACATTGACTCGTTCGTTCTTTTTCCTTACCTCGAGGTCGCCAAAGTCTTGAATATGAATGCTTTTGCCGTCCAATAGGTTGTCGGTGATGATCTCTGTAGTGCCTTGCAAGAGTGTGCTGACCTGTTCTTTCGATAGGTCAGTGTGCCGGCATATTGCTGTTATAATCTGTTGTGTTGTCATTTCCGTAATTCTCCGTATAAGTCAAAGGTTTCGGCGTTGGTTATATATATAAGGTAGAAGTTGCCAATCTGCAGCGGTGTGTCTTTCTTGATGAGCACTTCGCCGTCTACCTCGGGTGAGTCGTATTCGGTTCGTCCGATGTAGTAGTCGTCCTCTTCCCGGTCGATGATGACTCGTAGTGTCTTTCCAATCTTCTGTGAGTTGATGTCGGCTGCAATGTCCTCTTGTACGGTCATGATACGGTCGACACGGTCTAACTTGGTCTGTTGTGGAATGTCGTCCGCGTAGTGCTTGTTGGCAAAGGTGCCTTCCTCGTCGGAGTAGGCGAATGCACCTAATCGCTCGAAGCGCATGTCTCGCACGAACTGCTCGAGTTCGTCGACATCTTGCTCGGTCTCGCCAGGGTGTCCTAATAATAAGGTGGTGCGCAGGTGAATGCCAGGAACTTCGGCCCGGATACGTCGTATGAGGTCGTAGGTTTCGTCTTTGGTTATATGACGGCGCATGCGTTGTAGCATGTTGTCGGATATGTGTTGTAGTGCGATGTCGAGGTACTTGCAGATGTTGTCGTGAGTGCGCATGACGGGCAGTATATCGAACGGGAAGTCGGTTGGGTAGGCATAGTGGAGACGAATCCACTCGACGCCTTTGGTGTCGGCTATCCGTTGCAGCAACTCGGCTAACTTGTTCTCTCCGTAGAGGTCTTGCCCATAGTAAGAGAGGTCTTGTGCGATGACTTGGAACTCTTTAACGCCTTGTGCGACAAGCCATTGTACTTCTTGTAGGATATCGTCGATAGGTCGTGACTGGTATCGGCCCGTGATGAGCGGTATGGCACAATAGGAGCACATACGGTTGCATCCTTCGGCAATCTTGAGGTAGGCATAGTGCCGAGGGGTAGTGAGCACTCGTTCGGTGAGGATATCGGTTTGGTAGACCTTGCCTAAGTCGCTGACTAACTGCATGAAGTTGAACTTGCCATAGTACTTGTCGACTTCAGGAATCTCCGCTTCGAGGTCGTGCATATATCGTTCGGAGAGGCATCCCATGACATAGAGTTGCTTGAGTTGGTGTTTCTTCTTACGTTGCGCGAATTGTAGAATCGTATTGATACTCTCTTCTTTAGCATCACCGATGAAGCCGCAAGTGTTGATGATAGCGATTTCGCCTTTAGGGTTGTTGCTATCGTGCACACAGCGGTATCCTGCGGCTTGCAGTTGTCGCATGAGTCGCTCAGCGTCGACCAGGTTTTTGCTGCAGCCGAGTGTGATGATATCAATTTCGTTGGTATGCATTAGTTGCCGAGTTCAGATTGGAACTTGATACGAACGAGTCGAACCTCAATCTCTGTGAAGTCGTCTTCGCCGAGTGCTTCGAGTGCTTTCTGAATGTTGTCGGTCTCGGCTGTGCGGAAGTAGTCGTAGATTTCCTCTTCCTTGTCAGGGTCGACAATCTCCTCGATGAAGTAGTTGATATTGATCTTGGTGCCGGAATAAACGATGGCTTCAATCTCTTGGAGCAGTTCGTCCATGTCCATCCCTTTAGAGAGTGCGAGGTCGTCGAGGTCGACTTGTCGGTCGATGGCTTGTATGATCGAGATCTTGAGTTGTGAGCCTTTGGCAACAGACTTGATGCGGAGGTCTTCTGGTCGGATGATATCGTTCTCTTCGACATACTCTTTAATGACCTTAATAAACTCCTCGCCGTATCGTTTGGCTTTGCCTGCTCCTACTCCAGGAATGTTCTGCAGTTCTTCGAGTGTGATAGGGTAACTGGTTGCCATCGCTTCGAGGGAGGGGTCTTGGAAGAGCACGAAGGGCGGTACATCGAGTTTTTTGGACAGTTTCTTGCGAAGGTCCTTGAGGATAGAGAAAAGAACCTCGTCGGCGGCAGCGCATCCGCCTGCACCTTGTTCGAGGAGGTTCTCGTCTTCGTCTTCAGGGTTCTCGATAGGCACTTTGAACTCGGTCGGTTTCTTGAGGAAGGCACGACCTTCGGGCGTCACTTTGAGGTCGCCGTAGGACTCGATGTCTTTTCGGATGTATCCTTGCAGCATGGCTTGGCGGATGATAGCAAGGAGCGTGGAGTCTTCTATGTCGTTTGCACTGCCGAAGTTCTCGAGTTCGTTGTGCTTGTAGGTAATGACGAGGTTGGTCTCGTTTCCTTTGAGGATATCGATGATGTGTTCGGACTTGAACTTCTCGTTGATCTGCACGATGGTCTCGATGATGAGTTGGCAGAGTTCGGTAGCGTCGATCCATTTATAGGTGTGCCGGCAGTTGTCGCAGTTGCCGCAGTTGTCCTCTTTATATTCTTCGCCGAAATAGTGAAGGAGGAGTTTTCGTCGACAGAGGGTGGATTCGGCATAACTCTGTGTCTCGAAAAGGAGTTGATTACCAATCTCTTGCTCTGCAATGGGTTTACCTTGCATGAACTTGCGGAGTCGTTCGATGTCCTTGGGTGAATAGAAGCAGATGCACTGTCCTTCGCCTCCGTCTCGCCCTGCACGACCGGTTTCTTGGTAGTATCCTTCGAGGGATTTAGGTATGTCGTAATGCACAACGAAACGCACATCGGGTTTGTCGATGCCCATACCGAAGGCGATGGTGGCGACGATGACCTGCGCTTTTTCCATAAGGAAGGCGTCTTGGTTCTCGCTTCGTTGGTTTGAGTCCATGCCGGCGTGGTAAGGAAGTGCTTTGATATTGTTAACTTGCAGAGTTTGAGCGAGTTCCTCGACGGTTTTGCGGCTTAGGCAGTAGACGATACCGGATTTGCCTTCCATTTGTCGGATGTATCGAATGAGGTCTTTGTCGACATCGTCGGTCTTTGGTCGCACCTCATAATATAGGTTGGGTCGGTTGAAGGATGACTTGAATACTTTGGCGTCGAGCATGCCAAGGTTCTTTTGTATGTCGTGTTGAACCTTCGGCGTGGCGGTGGCGGTAAGTGCGATGATAGGCGCTTTTCCGATGCGTTCGACGATAGGTGAGATGCGTCGGTACTCGGGTCGGAAATCGTGTCCCCATTCGCTGATACAGTGTGCCTCGTCGACGGCGTAGAAGGATATCTTGACCTGCTGTAGGAAGTCGACGTTCTCGTCTTTATTGAGCGATTCGGGTGCGACATAGAGTAGTTTGGTCTTTCCGGCCATGATGTCGTCGCGTACGGCTTGAATCTCCGCCTTAGAGAGTGAGGAGTTGATGAAGTGCGCGATGCCGTTTTCTTCGCTAAAGTTTCGCATGGCATCGACTTGGTTCTTCATGAGAGCGATGAGCGGTGAGATGACAATAGCGGTACCTTCCATGAGTAAGGAAGGCAGTTGGTAACAAAGGCTTTTGCCTCCGCCAGTAGGCATGAGAACGAAAGTGTCGTTACCATCCATGAGGTTTTCGATGATGGCTTCCTGATTGCCTTTGAAGGAGTCGAAGCCGAAGTTCTGACGCAATGCCGCCAAGAGTTGTTTGTGCCTGTCCATTAAGTTTACGAGTCTTTTACGTGTCTAAAAATGTGTCTTGTAATCTGTGCGCAAAGATACAATAAAAAGATTGTACTGCAAATATTGCGGAGATTTTTTTTGGGAAGGAAAGAGTTGGGGGAAAATTGGTTTTGTATAGTATGGTGTTTTTGATGACTTAGAACAATTTAGGGATGTTTGTCGCTTATGTGGCTAATGTTGCATTTATAATGTGAACTTACGTGCTCGGAGGAGAGCAGGCGGCTTATTCGAGAAGATTCTTCCGTAAATTGATGTAGAATTTTTAGTTGTGCGCGATAAAAGTCAATGGGACAATGTCTTACGATTTGTTGTGGTGAGGGCGACAGGCGTGAATTTTGAGTATTAAGATTTGTCGTGTAAGTGTTAATAATTTTGGTATAAAATAGGTGCATTTTGGGTTCGATGTGGGTATTATGTGGTTATTATGTGAAGCGCTGAATCTTACGCTTATCCTACGCTTATCTTACGCTTATCTTACGCTGATGTGTCGTACTTGACTCGAGGTTGTCTGCTGATATGTTCTATTAAGATTCTGGGAGGGTGGTTTTAAGAATTGGTAGAGGGTGTGGATGGGCTCGTTTTGTACAGGATATTGCTGGGTATTTTGATGTATTTGGTTTCGATTTGGTTGTGTGAAATATTTGTTGTACTTTTGCAAGCGTGGCGGAAATGGTGGGGCGAAGATGAGAGTAGGGATAGGAGATAATGCGTAAGAGGCTGTTTGATAGTCGGTTGATGGCGGTGGAATGGTTTGATTTTGAGTGTAAATAAGCATAGAAATTATATGGAATTATCAGAACAAGAGATTGTAAGGCGGCAGAGTTTGCAGGCATTGCGTGACATGGGTATCGACCCATATCCTGCTGCTGAATATGTTGTAAGTGACTATTCGACAGACATTAAGGCCGCATTTAGCGACGAGACAACAGGGCGAGAAGTAACGATTGCCGGCAGAATGATGTCTCGACGTGTGATGGGTAAGGCGTCTTTCATTGAGATACAAGACTCGAAAGGCCGTATTCAGGTGTATGTTTCGCGCGATGATATATCGACCGATGCACAGCCGGATATGTATAACATCGTGTTTAAGAAGTTGTTAGATATCGGTGACTTCATTGGAATAAAGGGCTTTGTGTTCCGTACGCAAACGGGCGAGATATCGGTTCATGCGCAGGAATTGACGGTGCTCTCGAAGTCACTTCGGCCGTTACCTATTGTCAAATATCGAGACGGCGTGGCTTATGACAAGTTCGATAATCCTGAACTGCGTTACCGTCAGCGTTATGTGGACCTTATTGTGAACGATGGGGTCAAGGACACTTTTATCAAGCGTGCCACGGTTCTGCGGACCTTGCGAGCGATATTAGACGAGGCAGGCTACACCGAGGTGGAGACACCAACGCTGCAGAACATTGCAGGTGGCGCATCGGCTCGGCCGTTTATCACGCATTTTAATGCACTCGACATCGATATGTACATGCGTATTGCCACGGAGTTGTACCTCAAACGACTGATTGTAGGCGGTTTCGAAGGCGTGTATGAGATTGGTAAGAACTTCCGAAACGAGGGCATGGACCGCACACATAATCCAGAATTCACCTGCATGGAGTTGTATGTGCAATACAAAGACTACAACTGGATGATGTCGTTCACGGAACAACTGCTCGAGAAGATATGCATCGCTGTGAACGGTAAACCCGAGAGCGTCATTGACGGCAATGTGATTAGTTTCAAGGCACCTTACCGCCGCTTGCCTATCTTAGACGCCATCCAAGAGAAGACTGGTTACGACCTTACCGACAAGAACGAGAACGAGATACGCGAGATATGCAAAGCGCTTCACCTCGAGGTAGACCCTTCGTGGGGCAAAGGTAAGATGATCGACGAACTGTTCGGCGAGTTCTGCGAAGGCAACTTCCTGCAGCCAACCTTTATCATCGACTATCCAATAGAGATGTCGCCGCTTACTAAGAAACACCGCTCCAAGAACGGTCTCACAGAGCGCTTCGAGCTGATGGTCAACGGAAAGGAATTGGCAAATGCTTACTCAGAGTTGAATGACCCCATTGACCAAGAAGAGCGTTTTAGAGAACAGATGCGACTCGCCGACAAAGGTGACGAAGAGGCTATGATAATCGACCAAGACTTCCTTCGCGCATTGCAGTTCGGCATGCCTCCTACTTCAGGTATCGGCATCGGTATCGACCGTTTGGTGATGCTAATGACGGGCAAGACCGCTATTCAAGAAGTGCTGCTCTTCCCGCAGATGAAGAACGAAGTCCACAGTAGCAAGCCCGAGGAGAACAAATGAGAATGATGATGGCTAAGAAAAAGAAGAATACGGTGCCGATATTGCAGCAACGCATTGCCATCCTTGGCAGTGGCAGTTGGGCTACGGCATTGGCGAAGATCGTGATGACAAATGTATCCGATATAGTGTGGTATATGCGTCGTCCGGAGAAGATAGAGGAGTTCCTGCAGTTCAGCAAGAACCCAACCTACTTGACCTCTATCAGCTTCGATACTTCCCGTATCCACTTCACAAGCGATATCAACGAGGTGGTGGCGCTCTCCGATGTGCTCATCATCGCCATTCCTTCACCTTATGTGAAGCAGAGTCTCAATAAGTTACACCGCAGTCTACGCAGCAAAATCATCATCTCGGCGGTGAAAGGTATGATATCCGACGGAAACATGGTGCTGAGCGATTACCTCTACGAACAGTTCCAAGTGCCTTTCGAGCAGATTGGCATCATCACAGGTCCTTGTCACGCCGAGGAAGTGGCACTCGAACGACTGAGTTACCTCACTTTTGGGTGCGTCAATCGAGAACGGGCAAAAGAGATTACGCAACTGTTCACCACGCCGTTTGTGCATACCTCAGTGAGCGAGGATATACTCGGATTGGAGTATTCGTCAGTTATGAAGAACATCTATTCGATTGCCGCAGGTATATGCCATGGACTGAAATATGGCGACAATTTCCAAGCCGTCCTGCTCTCAAATGCTACGCAGGAGATTTCACGTTTTATCCTTGCCATGAGTCCGATGCACCGAGATATAAGCGACTCGGCCTATCTTGGCGACTTGCTCGTCACAAGCTACTCACGCTTCTCGCGCAACCGTCAGTTTGGCGCCATGATTGCCATGGGCTACAGCGTGAAAGCAGCTCAACTCGAGATGGAGATGGTGGCAGAAGGATACTACGGAACGAAGTGTATCCACGAACTCAACGACCGCTATCATGTCTCGCTGCCTATCGTCGATGCTGTCTATGACATCATCTACGAACATAAGTCGCCAATGATTGTAATACGAGAATTAACCGATAAACTAAGATAAAGAACACAAATATATACAACTATGGATATACAACTCAATTATTCGAAAGCGGTGTCAGCAGAGGCTGTTGCTGCTTACAAAGAGAGTGCAATGGCTGCACAAAAGACCTTGCACCTTGGTAATGGTAAAGGTAATGACTTCTTAGGTTGGCTCCACTTGCCATCCGAGACCTCAGAGGCTCACTTGCAAGATATTCAAAACACCGCCAACCTCCTTCGCTCGAAGTGCGAGGTGATTGTTACTATCGGTATCGGCGGCTCATATCTTGGCGCAAAAGCAGTGATTGATGCACTCAGCAACACTTTCGCTTGGATGCGTGAGGACACTCCAAAGATTGTGTATGCAGGTCAAAATATCGGCGAAGACTATCTCTTTGAGCTGCAAGAACTACTTCGCGGCAAACGCTTCGGGATTATTTGTATCAGTAAGTCGGGTACGACTACTGAGCCTGCGCTCGCTTTCCGTCTTCTCAAGACCCAACTCGAAGAGGCTGTGGGCAAAGACGCTGCAAAGGAACTGATAGTTTGCATCACTGACAAAGCTAAAGGTGCACTTCGTACATTGGCAACCAAAGAAGGATACAAGACCTTTGTCATCGAAGATAACATCGGTGGCCGATTCTCAGTGCTGTCACCTGTTGGACTGCTCCCAATCGCTTGCGCAGGCTTCGATATCAAACAACTGATTGAAGGCGCAAAGCAGATGGAGAAGTTGTGCGGCGAGGATGTGCCGTTCGAGAAGAACATCGCTGCACAATATGCTGCAGCACGTAATGTGCTCTACAAAGGCGGCAAGAAGATTGAGATGCTCGTTAACTTCCACCCGAAACTCCATTATGTGGCTGAGTGGTGGAAACAACTCTACGGAGAGTCCGAAGGCAAAGAGCATAAGGGCATCTTCCCCGCTGCTGCTGACTTCACGACCGACTTGCACAGTATGGGTCAGTACATCCAAGACGGTGAACGTCACCTCTTTGAGACCGTCATCTCCGTGGCTGAGCAGAATCACCGTGTGGACTTCCCACACGATGCTGAGAACCTCGATGGACTGAACTTCTTGGCAGGTAAACGCGTTGACGAAGTAAATAAGATGGCAGAGTTGGGTACGATGTTGGCACATGTCGATGGTGGCGTACCGAATATCCGTGTCGAGATGCCTCGATTGAACGAGTATTACTTAGGCGAGATGATCTATTTCTTCGAGAAAGCATGCGGTATCTCGGGTTATATACTTGATGTCAATCCGTTCAACCAACCAGGCGTCGAGGCTTACAAGAAGAACATGTTCGCTTTGCTCAACAAACCTGGCTACGAGAAAGAAACCGCTGCCATCCGTGCTCGCCTCGACAAAGGGAAATAATTCTCATAGAGACGAAACATAAAGAATAAAAAACGAGAGAAGATCAATCCTTCTCTCGTTTTGTTTATTAGATGTCTGATTTATAGAGACGTCCTAAAAGTAAGTCTGACCATACTGCGCCATGTATCCACCTGTAGAGATGGTATTGTATACCGTCTCTCAAAAACGCAAACTATTTCGCAATCAGCGTTTTATGACTGATTAATGATAACACGCAGTAGTCGTTCATTCAAGTTAATCAGTCCGTTAGTGTAGTGTTTCGTTGTCTTTATGATAATTGTTTTTCTTGGATTTTTTATATTTTTTTTGGTCTATAGGTCATTTTGCAGGCTGGAAAATGGGTAGTATGTCTCTATAGGT
>CAVJQD010000076.1:0-10393 GCA_963651555.1 uncultured Clostridium sp.
GCAACACAAAATTACAACGGACGGCTGATTCTTGCAAGAGAACCAGCCGTTTTTTTTACGCGTTTATGCAAGCCTCATTTTTTCGGTTTACCGGACAGTAATAAAAAAAAACAAAGTATATTTTGCAATCTAAAAAATAAATCTTACCTTTGCAGTCGAATCTACGCAGGTGGGGGATATGTCCTCGCATTAGGGTAGATTTTGACATATTGAATAGCGTTTATTGCGCTTTGTGTTTGACGACTCGAAAACTTCGCAACTTTTCAAATTAACAGTCAGGAGCAAAGTAACAATAGATGCCTATGGGTATGACAATTCCCATTATACCGCCTTGGTGTAATGTAGTCATATCAGCGTAGGTTTCCTGTTGCTTATTTGACTGTTAAGGTAATGCGAAGACCTCGAGTTGTAAGTGAGCAACACGAGGTCTGCGCTTTTTGTGTGTCTATATGTACAATAAACAAAGCATGTAGTAAAACATGAGATTTGAACAACCACATAGAATAGGAAACCGCTGCATCGCAGCAGCCGTGTGCAGTTACAGCAACTCTGCAGGGTGCCCGAACCTGCCCAATGGTTGCCTACTATCTGAACAAAGCAAACGAATATAACCTACCACACATTGTGCGCAGATGTGTGTATGATTTATTATAACGAGCGAGTGCACATAGCTCAAGCAAAATTTTAGTTTTATGACAAAGTTAAATGTTTATGCTACCGTTAGCAATATCAACGGTAGAAAGTCAAGTGGTCGCGAGGATAGCTTGGGCTACAAGAATTGGAAATCAGCGGATAGCAGCCTATCTGACTACAATCGAATTGATTAGTATGGCATGTGTGGCGGCAATGCCGCCACACATCTTTCTCCTTTTATGACTCGAACAACCTCGTTTGACATAGAATTTCAAAACAAAGTCTTTCGTTTTGATCCGTTGCGTGCCTGCTTGCTATATGGTGATATAGATAGTGAAGCAAAACAAAGAGAGACTCAAGAAACTCCCTATTTACAGAACGTGTCTAATTCATTTTTGCTACCTACAAAATTGTGCGCACCTTTTAACTTGCGCACACTAGCGATGTATGACCCTCTAATATGCCCTAGTCACCATTGTTATTCTATTGTCTATTTCACAAGCAGGCATAGCGAAAAAGATAATGACGCAAATCAAGAAGATGCACAAGATGATCCTCATTTGCAGAATATCTCCAATCCCTTCTTACTACAGCCAACAGTATATATCCCCCTGCAACCAACCTCTCATAAGCGTATGCTGACGATATATGCCAAGTCTCTCACTTGGCTCTGTCGTCATTGTTATCCCATTGCTTATTGGATAAGCAAACATGTTTCCCTAAATGCGTTTGCGGATTCCCAACAAGCTATATTATTCTATCGTCATATCTATCCATCTGCGGAAAAACAACGTCGTTTGTGCCTACCACGGGCCATCTTTGCGGCAACTACTTCTCGCAAATTCAAACGACATGGCGTTATGCTGATTGGTGCTTTCCTGCCATCTACACAAATGCATGCTTGGGTCATCGAAGATAACCAACAGCCAGACCTATGGGATAACGAATGGATATGCTACAACCCCGTATATATATTGTACCACCAATGAACGAAATGCACCCTACATATTCTCAGCCCTCTATTCGTTTCTATAATGCTGCTACACAATCTATTGTTGATTCAATATGGGATTTGTTGCAGAAAGGACTATGGCGTGAATATCAAATAGATAATCGCCTATACAATGATGAATTAGGCGAGATGCGTATAGGTGAATGGAAACCGATATTTCCTAATATACACCCCATCTATCCAGGTTATGATTGGGATATTTCTTCCAACCAATTAGTAGAGCACCGTTTCGTACCTCAATATATAGAGAATGTTAACTTGAACACATTCTTAGATGTTGCATATCAGTATTTCTTGCAGTTTCAAGGTAAAAAGATAGGCGTACACCTTAGTGGTGGACTCGATTCTAGTCTTATCATTTGTTTGCTGCACTATTTTCATATCCCCTTTGTGTTGGGTGGAATTACCACTACACGTTATGAATTCCGCACCGAACACCGCATCCAACAGATCCTAAGCGAATATGGTGACGATGTGTTTTTGATCGATGCCGAAGACTATCCATTTTATGGCGGTCTGCTTGATATGCCCAAACATCAAATACCGGATTCGTATATCAAATCCAACGTCTCCTCGAGAAAATTAGCCCAAGAGTTTGCTGCACGTGGAGTGAATGTTGTCCTATCTGGGCAAGGTGCAGACACCCTGTTTGTCGATGCAGTACCCCAAACTGGATCTAATAGTTATAATATTGGCAATGAGTTTGATATACCCTTTGAGTATGATTTGATTTATGCTCCTTATGGGATAGACCTACAATCCTTCTATGCCTATCCACCGCTCATTGAACAGATACATAACCTGCGCCGTGGGCAAAGAGAGGATGCCTACAAGATTTGGGCAAGGCAGTTCTTTAAGGACTTCCTACCTCGAGAATTGTCGGAGTTCCACTATTGTGCCGATTTCTTTGGTTTGTCTATGAGTGGGTTTGAACAAGCCAAACCCGATATAGCCAAACTATTTGAAGAGGCACGAACGCTACTACCACACCCCATATTCTCCGAACGAAATACAAAAACATTGTTGAATACCAATGTATTCAACTTCGACTATAAGGCATACTGTGCATTCTGCGTGCAAGTCTCTATTGCGGCTTGGTTGCATGCCTTACTTAGAAAAGATTAACTAATGAACAAACTGATACAATTTGTCATCCCGAAGGGATATGATGCCCCTGCAGATGTAGAGGCACTGCGAAACGCTGGATTTGCAGTCGGAGAAACACCCCTGCCTGAAGCAACTGCACTGATTTACCACGGAGCACCTATTTGGAGCGAAGAAAACTACCCCAAAGACCCGCGTTATATCAATACTTGGGAAAAGTGTATCACCATGCGCCGCCTTTCTAAGTATTATCCCATCATCGCAGACCTTTGCATCCCAACATTCTTTGCAAAAGAACTCAACGAAGATGTGGAGACCGAAATACATCGCCGTGGATGGCAGAAAGCCTTTATCAAGAACGATATCAAATCATTGGAAGCAATTCAAACCGGCGCTTCGGTATGGCCCGATACCCCGTTTAGTACAATGGCGCAACAATTTGCTAAGTATTATCCATCCACAGGTATTTTTGCAATTCGACAATATATCGAACCGCAATTGATAGACTTTCAGGAAGATCGCTATTAGATAATCAATAACCACATCCATTATCGCAAACCGAATATCCCCGATGTAGTCAAAGAGGCTGTTCGCCGACTTGCTCCTATCGGAAATATGTACTATACTATTGATGCGACAGAAACACAGATCACCGAGTTGAACGCAGGTGAAGGAGCAGACCGATACGGAGACAACTCTCCCGAACTATTTGCATCCTGGTTCGCCGAAGAGTTCTTATAATTCTACGAATCAACAATAATACCCATAATCCAAAATCCACATGAAAAAACTCCTTCCACTCCTCCTCTCTATCCTATCGCTCGCCACTCCCATCATGGCAAACGACTCTTTCGATGAGACAAAGAACTATCAAGGGAACAATGCAAAAGCGTATGAGGGTGAGATACTCTTGGTAATGCCACTTAGAGAGGGTGAGCATCCATATTATTGGTGGTTCTTTGATTATGACCTCTTTGACGATGATTGGAATTGTGAAAATGATATTCTCTATTATCATCGTGCTCCATTAGATAAGTTCGGGAACGATCCAAGATATCTTGAAGGCAAGAACTTTAAGGTGTTTTATGTAAGACCGCTTCAAGATTATACTTATACTTGGGTGTTCTATTTAGTAAATGTGGCAGACCCGTCAGACAAATGCAAGTTCATCTACCATGGGGATTGGGAAGTGAATCGTAAAGGTTCTCAACAAGTATTTCCATTCCTAACGCAGAAGCATGCTAAGTATCTACATAGGATATTATACAATAAGAATGTTTATGTTAGTACGGTAAAGCAGACTAATAGTAGTTATAAGGCAGCCTGCACAACAGATATCAATGGGAATCCGATTAATTATACCAAACCTTATGCAAAGTTCAAGGTAATAGGTATTGATATTGACAGAAAGACGGCAGAATTGATGCTTACTCTTACGGATGGAAAGGCAACGACTAAGGAATTATATGCTAAACGTCTTAAGCCAATGGTTGACGGGCGTTATACATCAGACGTTAAGGTGTTTACGGAAGCGGAATGGAATAAGATGGTTGCTAAATATGGGATAAAGCACATGGAGGCGATTATGTCGGGAGATATTATTGAAGGTATGACATATAATGAATGTGTCCTTTCTAATGGAATACCAGACTGTAAAAAGTCGAAGAGGTTAGAGTACTCGTGGCTTTTCGGTAAACAGTATAGGACGTACAAGTTTGATACAGAGGGCAATATGATTGCTGATTTGACAGATCCTGATGATGTGGTATCTCTAACTAATGTGTTTCTAAATGTCTTGGACGATTTATCGGAGATGAGAAAAGATGCGCCGGAAGAGAAAGAGTCAAAGTCCAAAGTAAAAAGTAAAGTAAACAGTCTGATTGAAAAGGTAAAATCTTGGTTCTAAGAATCCTCCCGATCAGCCCAATTCGTCCTATTCGTCCTATCAATCCCTATTAGTCCTATTAGTCCTATAAGTTCCATCTCTCTATAATCCACTACAATCTCTATAATCCACTAGAAAACATAGTTCAACTATCTCCAATATAAGGGATGTTCTAAAAATTACTTTTGAGATGATTTGTGGAATTTTATTTAGTAGATGGTTGGCGCAACGAAGGAGCTTCGGGTTCCCTTCAAATCTCTGATTTTAAGGGTGACAGCGTGCGAGCATTGTGACTGAGTGAAAGGCAAGCAGATACAAATAAAAACCACAAAGCACTCAAAAAGTGGAGAATCATCCAAGTAGTAACAAAATAACGAAACGTGGAATTTTTAGAACATCCCATAACTAGAAAGCCTAGCTTTCCCCCTCCCGTAGAGACGGTATTGCATACCGTCTCTCAAATCTAGATCTCCTGTAACAGCCCCGCAGGGGCGATCTAGTTCATCTATAACAACAACCCCTTTCTTTCATTTCCTTTATGTTCGCTCGCACGCAGTGCGAGCAGGAGCAAAGAACTTTCTCTTCATTTCCCTTGCACGCAGTGCAAGCCTTTCTTTTCATTTCTCTGCCGCTTGCGGCAAGGAAAAGCCCCACGCAGTGCAAAGGAAACCAAGCCCGCACGCAGTACAAAGGAAACCAAGCTCGCACGCAGTGGCAACACTCACTCCAGCATCCCCCGTATAAGCCCCTGCAAGTCCGGCTTACGGCAAGCGCCCACATGACGATTAACCAACTCCCCATTCTTAAAGAGAAGCATCGTAGGTATGTTCATAATACCATACTGAGCGCACAACGCATCGTTCTCGTCCACATTGACCTTACCTACCACAACCTGCCCGTCAAACTCATTAGAGAGTTCTTCTACAATGGGCAACATCATCTTGCAAGGACCGCACCATGGTGCCCAAAAATCTATCACAACAGGCTTACCACCTGCCAATACCTCTGCAAAGTTAGCATCTGTAATCTCTATTACCATATTCTTTATATTTAATGTTTTACTATATTCACCTTATTATCAACCAGCGTCAGTTCCAATACTTTATCCGCTATCACCGTATCGCCTTCCAGCACCAACTCTTCTTGGTCCAACAAGAAATCCGTCAGCGGCTCTTCCACCTCCTGCACTATCACACGCTTAAGCGGACGAGCACCATACTGTGGGTCATAACCTTTCTTGATAAGCATCTGCTCCACCTCTTCCGACAACTGCAACTTGTACCCCATGCGCCCAACACGGCGGTTCAACTCTTGCAGTTCCAATGCCAGAATCTGACGCAACGAGCCCTCCTTCAATCCACTGAAGGTGACGATATTATCGATACGGTTCAAGAACTCAGGCGAGAACGTATTCTTCAACGCTTTCTTGATAACCGACTTAGCCTCAGCGTCCGACAGCGTAGCATTCGTCGAGAAACCCACACCCCTACCGAAGTCCTTCAACTGCCTACTACCCACATTCGAGGTCATGATGATAATAGTGTTCTTAAAGTCCACTACACGTCCCTGTCTGTCAGTCAAACGCCCTTCATCAAGAAGCTGCAATAGCAGGTTGAACACATCCGGATGTGCCTTCTCTATCTCATCAAACAACACAATCGAATAAGGCTTCCGACGCACCGCCTCAGTCAACTTACCAGCATCCTCATGACCTACATATCCTGGAGGTGCTCCTATAAGCAGCGACACGGTGTGCTTCTCCATATACTCCGACATATCAATACGTATCAACGCATCCTTCTGCCCAAACACTTCCTCTGCCAAGCACTGCGCCAAGTAAGTCTTACCTACGCCGGTCGGACCCAAGAACAAGAAAGTTCCTATCGGGTGATTAGGGTCTTTCAAACCAACACGACTACGCTGTATCGACCTTACTACCGTCTTCACAGCCTCATCCTGACCTATCACTTTCTTTATCAGTACATCCGCCAACGAACGCAAACGGATATTCTCTGCCTTCGCAATACGCTGCAACGGCACACCCGACATCAACGACACCACTGCTGCCACATCATCCTGCTGCACTGCATAAGGCGTACTCTGCTGCTCTTTCTGCCACTGCTTACGCTGTTTCTCATAACGCTGACTCAACGCCTTCTCTTGGTCACGAAGCGACACTGCCATCTCATAGTTCTGCTCGCTCAGTACCTTAGTCTTCTGTTTACCTATCTCCGCAATCTGCTGTTCCATCTCCTTAAGACTCTGCGGATACTCCGAATCACGCACCTGTCCCTTAGCACCCACTTCGTCCATCACGTCAATAGCCTTATCAGGGAACACACGGTCCGAGATATAACGCTGCGACAGATTAACACACATCCGTAACACCTCATCCGAGTAGGTCACATGATGATGCTCTCCATAAGCAGGTGCAAGATGCTGCAAGATCTGCAGAGTCTCCTCCTGCGTAGTCGGCTCCACGATAATCTTCTGGAAACGACGTTCCAATGCTCCGTCTTTCTCTATCGAGGTCCTATATTCGTCCAGCGTCGTTGCACCAATACACTGCACCTCACCTCTCGCCAAGGCAGGCTTCATCATGCCTGCCACATCCAACTGACCCGACTGATTACCAGCACCGATGATTGTATGTATCTCATCTATAAAGAGTATAATCTCCGGATGAGCATGCAACTCGTCCAACAACGCCTTCATACGCTCCTCAAACTGACCACGGTACTTCGTCCCCGCAACCATCGACCCAAGGTCCAAAGTGTAGATGCGCTTATCCAACAATATCGGAGCCACCTCGCCTTTCACTATACGCTGAGCCAAGCCTTCCACAATAGCCGACTTGCCCACACCAGGCTCTCCTATCAGCACAGGGTTGTTTTTCTTCCTTCGTGCCAATATCTGCACAATACGTTCTATCTCCTTGTCCCTGCCAATAATAGGGTCCAACGTCCCCTCAATCGCCTTCTGGGTCAAGTTATTAGCGAAACTGTTCAACGCAGGTGTATCGTTTTGCTTACCCTGCACCGGTGTCCCTTTCTTCACCTTCGACTTATTCGGCATGATAAACTCTTCCTCGTCGTCTTCATCCTCCGTGAAACTCATACCGTCCTTAGGCTGAGAAGGATACATAAAACGCTGCATCATAGTCTCGTACGACACCCCATGCTCCGACTTCAACAAGGTAGCCACCGAGTTATTCCGCTCACGCAGTATAGCCAGCAGCAGATGCGCTGTACCCACCTTGTCTGCCTTCGACGCCATCGCCTCCAAGTCCGACAACCGCAGTATCTTCTTCGCCTCAGGTGTCATCGTACGCTCTTCTTCTATCGGTGTATCACCCTTAGGCAGATTATTCTCTAATAGCCCCAACAACGGACGCGTGTCGCCTATCGTCTCATGCAACATCTTCCAAGCACGACCTGTTCCTAAACGAAGTAGCCCAAGCATCAAGTGCTCCGGCGTCACATTCTTGTTCCCATGTCGCTCTGCCTCTTGTTGACAGAACTTCAATGCTGTAAATAGATTCTCTGTATATATCATAGTAGGTTATATTGTTATCTGTTAAAATGCCATGCCAAACCTGCCCTAAACACTGGCGGGTTCAATGGATAGTTCGGCATCGAATAATAGTTCTTCTCTTTCATAAAATACTGATTAAAGTGCGTAAACTGTGCAAAGAACTTCAAGTGTATCGAACGCACATAGAAGTTCGCATACACATTCAGTACCGGATAGTTACCCACCTTCGTCTTACTCTGTATCATAAACTGCCCCGTCGCAGGGTTCAACACCGGCGCATAATAGGCTGTGTTATAACGCATATCCACACCTATCTGCGTATCCAACGCCTTGAACCAACAACCATAGTAATACAAGTTATGGTACAAACATATCGCTGGCAACGGCAGCACGGCCGACGACGACATCTGCCACACCACATTGTTGTCCATTGCTATATACTTCGTCCGCAAATTTAGTGCCACATCCGCCGACACTATCTGTATATGCCCCGACTGCTGTTTTGGCAGTCCCGACTCATCGAAGTAGATATACCGCTTCACATCCTCAAAACCCACCTTCACCGACGGCTGCACATACTTGGTCGGATACGATATTGTCCCACCAATATACATCTTATACACCTTCTGAAAAGCATTCTCCCAGCAGTAATGGTTCGACCTGTAATGCTGCAAGAAGTAGTCCGGCACCTGATTCTTAATATACGCATTCGCCTCAATACGCATCGTGTCCTTACCCACTCTAAACTCTCCGTCCACATTGCCCTCTACCCTGAACTCACCCTGCTTATATCCAACCAAACACACATCGCCAATAAATCCGTAATGCACATACTTCCCCCTCCGCTTATACAGCGACCCACCTATCCACGTGTTATTGAACCACTTGTACGACATATTCGTGTCCGTCTGCAGACGCAGCGGATCACTCGTCAACTGCTCCATAGGCAGGTTCATATCGTCCATAAACGGCGACTCCTGCTCGCTGGTCGAGAAAGCATACCGCTGACACTCATTGATGGCATACACCATCGCCCCAAAGCGCAACCACTTGTTAAACTCCTCCTCGAAAGTCACTGACAATGTGTTACGTATGTTCAACACGTTCGCCGTATCACGCGTCTTTTGCTTGTCGAAATACGTATTCTCATAGAAACCCTGCAGCGCACTCTGCTCCACATACCGCTTAGTCGTCTGATTCACCTCCACCGTATGCGTGAAAGTCGTCACAGGGATATAGTCAATCGCCACCGAATCCTCCGTCACCTTCCGCTCACGCTCCACGCATATACTGTAATGGTGATTAAAGAAACCCGTCACATGTCGCAGACCAGACATCGCTTGCAGGTTGATAGGCTGGTCCTCCGGTTCCAAACTACTACTCAGATCCGCTGCATCAGTCAAACCACCGTTCTCGAAGTTACTCAACGCGTTAAACACCACCGCACCCTGACACGAATAATGCGTCCCAGTGTACGACGAGAACACAGCCCCATTAAATCGCTTGCCCGACTGCGATGCATAATGACCCACACCATTGAGGTAGTTCAACGACAGTCCCAAGTTAAAACGAGGATTGACGTTACCCGTAAACATAAAATCAATATCGTTCTCCTCCCTGTATGTCTTGAATCCCTTGTTGTAACCCACTCTACTATAGGGAGTTGTCGTGTTAAAAAAATGCACATCCTGCGCCGTCAACAAGTAAGGCTGATACGCATTAGCAAACAGAAAACGGGTCTTGTCCTGCCTATCAAAATAGATCTTCGACTCGATCGGCGACACCATATTGCCGTTATACGAGTTCGCTATCGAATATTTATTGATCACCTCCCGCATCGGATAGTCTATATAACCCGTGTCAAGCGACGCCGAATCGATGATAAATCCGTCCGTCAAGCGCCAACTCTTCACCACGGTTGGGATGCTTTTCTCCTTACCTCCGAGCCATCCTACTGCCCAGAAGCAACCTATCAACAGCAATATGTATCTCTTAAGACGCATTTGGTGCAAAGGTACAACATATTTCTCAATACCACAATCGAAAAATTTTCAAACCCTTCAGCACCACCATCCGACTGCCTTTCAGCACGAAACGCAGCCCTTCAGCGAAGTAATCCGAATGTGAAACGATCATCCCTCGCAGCACTCTCAAATGTAAAAACCGCCCTCCCCGAATCTTAATAGAACATATCACGAGCCAACCACGAGTCAAGTACGACACAT
>CAVJQD010000077.1:0-1149 GCA_963651555.1 uncultured Clostridium sp.
ACGGTGCATAGTGCAAATATTGCACCGAAACACCATCTTGATCTGTAATCCAATGCACAGAGCAATGATAATTTATTATTCTACATACCATGATGCATCTTCATCGTCTATTGAAACTCGTATATTATTCCTCCATAATATATATGCTGCCCACTCGAATGTTTCCTGACCTGATTTTGAAAATATTATGAGTGGACTATTTTCAACGTAATGTACTAAACCATTCAATCCACTCTCATTGTATATACTATCTACTATATCACTATGAGTGATGCTATATTCTTGACATAAACGGAAATAACTATCTGACAATACAAGAACTTGTTTTTTTTCAATAGTCTCATTTATGTAAGCATAGAAGTTAGATTCTGAAATACATTTAATGTTCAACTGATAATATAGGGAACTTGGAGAAGTTCCTATCATGCATGTGTCTTGTTTATTTGTAACACTAAGGAATATAAGGGTATGTGGACTAATACAGACTTTCTTATGTGTGCAACATACAAGCAAAAACATTAATAGCATTAAAAGTAATTTCTTTCTCATTTTAGTAATTTTCCTTAGTAAAATAATTATATAGTCGTTTTGAACAATTGTAATTTTCTCTAACGATATTCTCTTTATCAATAGAGTTGAGTTCGTTTTTATTCCATTTATCTATTTCTATTTGATCACCATGACGAGCCTTTTCTTCATCATAGTGTATCGTTGTTCCGTCAATGTTGTTTTCTGCATGTCCTAATTCGTGAGCCAAACCTACTTGTGCAGGTCTCTTTTTCCCACTTCTTGTTTCCTTACTATCAGGATTATAGCGAATTTCTTTCTCGGAATCATTATATGAGAATTTATTCCCATCAATACTTATGATGTGATATTCAGTGTCAGATTCTTCAATTTTAGTTATCATCTTATTTAAATTAGGATCCATATCTTTTAATTCTTGTAGATGAGATTGTACTTTTGCCTCGTAATTATTAAATCCTAACTTTGCAAGTACACGTCCCAACCAAGAGCCAATTATTATCGTCCTTCCGTCCGGATCTACATACTTTATCGGATTCCATGCGCAATATGCATATGGTGAAATATCGGGATACTTATCTGCGAGAGGGTCGACGGAGAGCCAGAAAGAGAATGGTGAGGAGT
>CAVJQD010000077.1:1202-10381 GCA_963651555.1 uncultured Clostridium sp.
GTGAATTTGTACCGCTCGTCATAGTTTGCAATGGCTTGATTTTCCATGAGTTCTCCATACGGTGCATAATGTATGTACTGAATAGGTGCAGCGTTGAGATCTGTAATCCAATGTGCCGAGCCAAGATGGTCGCCATGACTGAAGAATATCTCATGCTCCGCTTCATTATCCAGTTCGTTGGCAGCAATTGAGTGAAGCAAGATATCTTTTTGCACGAGCAAATCGAGCGAAGACAATATAATAGACTCACATTGGTAGTCTATCTCGCTATGTTGTTCTTTGTTTATATCTGTTGTTTCGGTTTGTTTACTTAAATTACCATCATAGAGGAATGGATCGTTATTTTTGTAATAAGTATAGAAGGACGATATTAGTTCCTCTTCTCGTTGTGATAGTTGGTCAATCGGTTGGGCTAAATCAGCAAAGCCGCCCATACCTATCACCGTTGCCAAACGCTCTGTTCCGGCATAGTAATGTTTGGTGTAGGTCTTAGGCGTCACAACTAAATATGGGTTTGGGTATAAAATAGCGTTGTCCAATAATACATGTGCATCGGTATAACCCGAGTTTACTTGATCGATACTGCTTGTGCCGGTTAGTTTATAGGTGCGTTCGCCATTGCCGTCATAGCCGTAACAGCCAGCGAACTTCTCACCAATAGCAAAGCGCAAACGATTATCCTCGTCCCATTCATGGAAGTGTGCTATATTCTGTTTGCAGCCTACCATCTGAGCGAGATTGCCATTGGCATCCCAGAATAAGTTGAGATTGCCGATATTCGGATCAAAGATAGTTCGTGGTTGATGAGTAGCATATTGGTCATCATAGCCCGACAAGAGATCGGTCTGCCACGATGGAGTTGAGGTAAACTTGCGCCCCATCCTACTCGAGGGCGAATAGGTCGCACCAAAAGAATATGTGAAGTCTCCTGCGCCACCTGATTTCGTTAGGCGATATTGCATGTCATAAGCATAGTTGTTTGTGTAAGCACCGCCTAAATGCCCTGAAGTCTGTGGGGCAAATTGGTCAATGCTCACGATATTCCCGACTGGATCATATTGATAGTGCAAGTCTTGTAGAGGCGTGCCGTTGGGTAGTTCGGTGTAGAGGCTTGACAGCCATTGTCGCTGTGCATCATACGAATACCGAGTCCAAGCGCCATTGCCTACCTTTTGCAACACCTTGCGTCCTTGTTCATCATATTGCCTATCCCATAGATATAGGTTCTGTTGCCCATGTTTAATTCCTGCAACGGACTTCAACAAGCCGCCTGTGGTATAGCCATAGTGCAGTACTTCACCATCGGGGTAGATGATATTGCGCATACGACCAAAACTATCGTATTTGAATTGTGTACGGAAGGTGTATGCTTGGTTTTCAGTTGGAAGGATGATACGCCTTATGGATTGCGCAACATTGCCCAACATATCATACAAGAAGGTTTCACTACCAGTACCATCTTCTCTAACGGCAACTCGACCGGCTTGGTCATAGAGATAGAGTACATTGTTTTCTTTGTGGTAAGGGTATTGAATCTCCGACAGACGATCATATTGATAGATGTACTTAACTTCCTCACCATGCGATGCTAGGTTAGCGGTTTGTTGAGCGATCCTATTGCCGGCAGGGTCATATTTCCATATTGTTTTTCCAGCATCGGAATGTATTCGAGCAATGAGATGACCAAACATATCATAACTATATGTTGTTTGGTAGCCTTCGGCATCGGTTGTGCGCAGGAGTTCTCCTAAGGGCGAGTATTCAAAGAATGTGGTACTGCCATCTTCTGCCACCTGCTCTATAAGCCAATCTTGGGGCGATTGGAGCGTTTGGGTTATGACATGATTCTCGTCTTCTACCTGTGTCATTAAGCGGACCACATTGTGGATATCCGAAGCGAAATGATACTTATAGATCTGCGTTGTTCCATCGGCATTTGTTACTTTAAGCGGTCTATCCAATACATCGTATTGCGTAGAGACAACTGCCTGCAGAGTGTTTATTGGTTCATAGACATTAGGAGTTTGTTGTGCGATGAAAGGATATTCCTGTGCTATAGGTCTACCCAAGGCATCCCACACTTCTGTTTTATCTACAACCCATGTGTCTTGTCCGTTGACTTCGGCATAATGCTTGCGCTGTAATATCCTGCCATATTGGTCATAGAGCGTAACTTCTCTTTGCGAGAAAAGTGAATCGTACAAGGCTTTATAGGCATGCGTATAGGTATAGGATGGCATTGCCTTTAAGTTATGATTGATCAAGTTATACTCATACTTGATAGTATAGTCTTTCTCGTGTGCCAATTCTAAGGGCGCAATGACTTTGTATAACCGACCTTTGTAGTCATAATCGAAGTGTATCTCATTTCCCGCGGGGTCTTTTGTACGCAGTGGAACACCATAGCGATAATCGTATTGGATACAAGTCCTGACATGAAAGGTATTATCGGTATATACGATATTTGAGCAAGCAACTGAATCGTAGTAGAATACTGTCCAGCTATTCTCGTTATTACTGTTTGCGGGTGATATGATGCCATTGATATTTCCAAACGAGTCGTAAAATAGATGGGTGGTTGCATCTATATTTTGATTTACATCTTCTAAATGAATGTGTGCAGGTTGCCCAAAAGGCGAATAGTTGATATAGGAACTACGAAGTAACTCTCCTCCTGCGCCATATACTTTTGTTGTCTTTGGCAGGGAAATCATATTGTTTGCCGTTGTCGATAGATAGGTTATTTCTTGGTGCCAATCATCGTCAGGGATAGCGATATCGCCTCGGTCGATATATTCGATCATGTTATGATGTTGGTCGTAGATGAGATTACTATAGGTTGTTATTTGAGGTGAAGACTCTGTTTCATAATACTCGGTCTTATAGCCATCTTGTTTGATGTATGCGTTCGCATCGTCACAGATAGTATTACCCTCAGTGCTTGCTCCGGAAGATAGGTCCACGTACATAGTGCAATGAATATGTCTGATATAGGCTTTCCCGTCGATATCTCTTATCCAATCTTCACGCAACTCACCATTCTGCAAATAGGACTGATTATGGTAGTACTCTTCTTTTACTTTTTCATTGTTGGTTATGGTTCGCACATACTCATAGCCATAATCCGTTTTCTCATAGTTATCGTAGTAGGCATTTTTATATGCCATTTCCGTGACGCAAGTTTCTATATTCGGAGAAGGCAAGTCAGGAGATTCTGCAACAACTGTTCTCAATTCCCATTGACGATGGCGATGGACACTCGTTGGTTCGGATAACTCATAATTGAGTGTTATTTGTTGCCCCGTGGGATTGACCACAGAGGTGAGTAAGTTTGCTTGTCCTGCCGTGTTGTAGCGGACATATATCTGGTTGTTAGATCTATAGACATAATCCACCATACCATCTCCATTCATGTCGGCAAATGTCACTTCACCTTCCGAAAAAGAAGTCTCATACGGTGAGGATTGTATGCCGATATTACATTTTACACTGCCAAGGAATGTGAAGCCTCCTGTAGCACTTAATGTAGTACCCATGTTTTGGGTACTATTTTCACCCAATGAAATTATTCCTGAAAGTGTTTTCCAAGAGTCAAACAAGATACCATTGCTGTCTACGCCCCGATTATAGGAGACTTGAATAGTATAGTCACTCGCCATTTTTATTTTATCCAGAAGCCCATCACCGTTGACATCCACAAGCATCTCTTCTATCTTATTGGTAGAGGTTGAACCACCAACACCCCCACTAATGCTAACCTGTCCAAGAGAGAATGAGGGCGTAGAAGTATTAAGACTACCACTGTTATTTGTACCTCGGTTAATGTTGCCAGAATAAGTGTATGCTTCCGAGAACCCATAACCTAAGTTATAGCGCACGGTGTGGTTGTCGGCGTCAACTCTATCGGGCAAGCCATCGCCATTGATATCAAGATAACTAATTTGGGTAGATGATGATCCATTTCCCGATGAAGCTCCCACAGAGGCATTCAAGTAAAACTGATCATCTTGAATATCATTGCTAGTTAGTTTCATTATGTCGGCAGGACACGCAGAGAAGGATATGCCTTCCGAAACATTTTCGCTGCTGTAAGGAGAAAGATACTTCACCGACTGCAAGCGACCGATTCCCCCCCACGGCATACTATATTGCACGCCTCCTCTACCAACAAAGTCAGGATAGCCGTCGCCATTCATATCCATATAATCGACAACGGCTTCATATTCACCTTTCGAGGCGAAGGCGTTCATTATGACAGGTGCACCCCACGAGATACTATGCTGAATAGACCGACTCTGCTTGCGCACAAAATTATTCTTGCGTACTTTGCCTTGTCGGAACGGAATAGAACTGTCATACTCGACAATATCTTCCACCTCCTCCGATAAAGTTATCTCACGAGCATTACTATGCACCGATTTGCCGATGCAGCCCATGTTTCCATACGCCACCCAATGCTCGGTACGAATATCGGCACGCATCGGAATCCAATAGTTTGATTCAGAGATAGGGTTAAACACATTGCCTTCTGCAAAAGCAGCATCCACTTGTGTGAACCAATCATTATCCTGAGAGAAAGACGCAACCAATTGATTGTTTTGAAACGAGGTGGAGTTTTGTTGAGCATATTCTGCAGCCAAATGTTGCGTATTTACAAGGGAGTCAAGAATAATAGTGTCACTACCGTCTATATCTTGATAAGCAAACGCTCCCCATCCTTTATGCAGTGTACCAAATAACTTGCGATAAGGTGATGTAGTGGGATAATGCGAGGTATAGGCAATGAGTATATCTGGGTAATAAACCACAGTGTCGTGTACCGTTGATCCATTATCATCTGTCGGAAAATCGGCAATATATTGCAAACAAGGTTGTAGATGGATATTGCTCCATTGAGGCTCAATGGTAGTACTGATAGGTGATAGACTGATGAAAACACTATCATCCGCAGCAACGCTAGTTGTTATTGGTGATAAATTGATTGTGCCGTGATATAGTGTGGTATTAAGTAAAGTGGATGTGTTTTTTCTCACGTTCAGCACAATAGGAACCGTGCTGTCGTTACTTCCAGAGAACGAAAGTATTATATTACCATCTCGCACTGCTTGGAAGTGTCCATCACCGACACAAATGAAATCATTCTGCGAATCATATACTATATTGTCGTCTATATATCGGATTGTGTGTCGCCATGCAGTTTTGTCATAAAGGTTATTGTCTCCTGGATGCAAGCGAAACATCAGTATGTCGCCTTGCGTTACTTGACAAGTTCCTTGCCATGGGTGCATACTATAGTCGTCTGCCGAGATCTGTCCTTTTTGCAGCAATGCATAACTGTTAGCATGCAGGTGCATACTATCGCTTTGTGCAACGACCGCACCGCAGTGCTGAATGATATACTCCACTCCATCAGCAGTGATAGAACGGGCGCGAGAGACAGAGGTATCGGTGAGTAAAGAGATGCTGTCAGTAATAGAGATAGTTCCAGTGCGTGGTGCTACCCATACACGAACGGTTTCTATATTAGGGTCGGTCTTTGTGGCAGTGCAGACATACTCTAATTTATACGCATTGACTTGTCCATTCTCTATCCTATAAATGAGGCTGTCACTATCGGAGTCTATAGCGTTTTTTGCTTTCGCTGACCGCAGTTTATATTCCGTCTTGGGGATTTCGGGAGAGGGGGATGTTATGCTTTCTATCTCACTTAGAATCTCGTTCTGACCTTTCAAAGTGACAACCCCTTTGCCGGAATAGGTCATTTCGGGATACTCTTCTGTTTTGTCGTCAACAGATTCCACTCCGAGGTCATAATCACTAGTACTCCCGAAGAACTCATCTAATGCATACGAAGCAACCAATACTTCTTGCAGTTCACATTCGAGGTGCTCATCCACCTCGCCATCCAATATGACAGTTCCACAACGGCTGTTATTTACTGCTATGTTTTGAGAGTCTGTGCCTGTATATACTCCAAAAGAAGGAACACCATTCACTAACTGATTGATAAGGATATTGTCGCCATCAATCATGTCGGGCAAGCCGTCGCCATTGACATCCGTAAAGTAGGTATCCGTATAGGTTGTTGAGATAGGATTACTATAACTCAAGTTCGCAATAAGCGATAGTTGCAAACCCCATGTGTGCGTATTTGTCACTTCTCGGGACAATCGTGTTAGTCCTTGCACTTGCTTGGGTGCTGTGAATACATATTGATTACCTTGCTTGCATTGTTTTTTGTAATAGACATATCCATTCTCTTCATACACTATATCCGTAAGACCATCTCCATCAAGGTCGAGAAGAAGGGTACTACATTGTCCTTTACTCCTGCTAAAATTGTAATTTCCACCCCCCGAGAGTGTGGTCATTGCCACATTGGAACCTATTCCAACCGTCGCTGTTCCGCCAATACTCCAACTGGTATTGTTACTAGCAGACAATGGCGTGTTCGCAGAGTTTGAGATGGCAGATGCAGAAGAGAATAGAGAACCAACGGTTGGTGCATCGGTATATGTAAATAGAGTTCGGCTTGCAGGAATACTGTTCTTACCATACGGCTGGCTGAAAGTATTCAAAAGTTGTTCTAAAAGATACTTATCCCCATTCTGCTCAGCCTCTGCTATCTGTTCTTTAGACTGTTGATTGCGCTCTACCTTGCCACCGATAATCTCGTCCAAAGAGCATATATCATCGAGCAATAGATCATGTACCGAATCGAGCATCACCACCTCGGCAAGGCGAGTCTTGTACAATGTTTTTTCTTGCGGAGAGGTGTATTGCATATAGTATGCAGCAAGATTATCCGCATCCAATTTTTCCTCCAAAGAAGGCGGACAATATTGCACCAACAAGTGACACAACAAACGTTTCTCTTCTTGTAGTACGCCTAATCGACCATTAGAGGACATATCCTCACGCGACTGATAGCCCATGCATACGCTATAAATAGGAGGCACCTGCTGATACACATTGCCTGTATAATCGATCCGTTTGACATATATGGTATTATTCTGTTTTTCATTGGTATAGAGAATATAGTTGCCATGCGGGTCTATACTTGCCGTTGCTGCCCAATAGGCGATGCAGCCGTCTGCTGTACGCACAACACTTTGTTCGTCGATAGTTTTATTCTGTAAGTTATTTGGAGCAAAGGTTCTGCCATAGTAAGTGGTGATACCACTATTGTTAGTCACCACCCACCAATAGTTCGTAGGGTTATTTCCAAAGCGATATATGCGGTCTTGATTCTTAGTGTCGCGGGCATAGAAACGGGTTTTACCACTTTGTCGTTGGATAAAAGAGTTGTCTTGATAAGGCAGATTCTTTGCCGTTCCATCATCGTCTCGGAATAATACCACTTCACCATTTACAAGATACTGCTCTGTTTCATAGTGTGGGTCGTAACGCGGTACACCCCAACGAGTGTCAATCGTGATGGCTGGAGTATGTATACTCCACCCTATACCTAATACACCATTGCCTGCTTTGCTCGAATAGTGGAGATCGACATTTGGCTGCATACCTTGACGACCTTGTGGAAGTTCAATTGGATAGGTTAATTCGGCAGTAGCATGGTTATTGGCATGGGGAATGGCAACCATCGGTATGCCTTGCATAGGGTCGACATCGGGTACATCTGCCATCTGCATAGACACATAAGCCGCACTCTCGGGCATCACGGTTTGGGCGATGGCTCGGACTGCAGATGCTGTTAAGCACATTAAAAGACTCAATATAGGAAGATGTACTCGCAATGTTTATGTGATAGAGCGTTATCTTAGTAAGGGCAGAGTGATAGAACCTACGATTTGTCCTGTTGCACAAATCTCGACATGATAAATCGTATTCGGCAGATTGCTTATGGTAATGGGATTGTAACTCGTGAGAGCGGTTATCAGTTTCCCCGTACTATCGTAAAGATATAAGTCGAACAATTGGTCATCTGGAAAACCATCAATAGTAATAGTGTTATCACTCGCACTGATATTGGCTGCACTAGATTGTGTTTGTGCTTTGTGTTTACTTTGTGCTTTTTGCGGTTTAGTTGCCAGGATAGGGCTATATAGATATAGATTGGAGATAGTATCTACATCGTGCAGGGTGAAATAACATAGACTATCTCCCACAATGCTATCTTGCAAAACAGTTTGCTGTACCATACTGTTGTGGTCGGTCACTTGCAGATACAATGAATCGGTGGGCTCTATTAGCGCGGATAGTCGTAGCACCAAAGTGACCTTTTGTGGTTGCTGCAGATGCGTTCGGAGCCGCCAACTGCGTTGCAGGCAATAGATGTTTTCTGCGTCCAAAGACCAAGTCAAAGCACAATCGTCATCGCCTAGTAGGACATAGTCATTGGGTTGCAGACTGTCGGTCTGTAATAGCAATACAGGCTCTTCTTTCGTTTGCGACATATTGCCATTCCAATTATGAACAGTATCTCGTCCAATACCGACTATGCGGTGATAGTAATTTTCATCGTCAATAGGATGCCATAGTGTATCGCCTGCGGAAGAAAGGTAGGCGGCATAGTCAAGCGTGATGCCATGTTTCAAAGCTAAATAGGTTTGAAAAGTACTTGCTGCCAATTGCGATACTGCATCACCAAAATAGGCGAACTCCGCCATTTGAATCTGTGCACTGAGAGTGTCCCATGAGATACTGTCTTTGGACATGACAACTTGTTCACCTAGGCGAAGCGTACGCTGCTTGGTACTGTCGGCATGGATTCCGCTATGGTAGGAATATATGCACCAATGGGAAAAGTCACGAGGCATAGAAGAGTGCAGAATACCTGCCGTAGTAGAATAAACACCGTTGGTGAGTACGGCGGATGTTATCGTATCGTTTTCGGCAAAGCTCCATAAACATTGTGTGGTATCGGAGTTTTCACTACGAACAACGGCGTAAATGGTGTATTGGTCGCTCCATGAAATGGAGTCCTGTTTGGGCATACTTAGAAGGGAATCGGCACAATACCAAATCTTAGGATTAGCATCCGCAAAAACGGACATAGAGAAAAGTATAAGACACACTAAAAAGCAATATTTTCTTTTCTTTCTATGCACGATTAACTACATGAGAAGGTGTATATTTAACCAATTGCAAAGGTAGTAAAACTATTTTTCTCTCACAAATAGAATTCAAAAATACAAGGCAGACGTATCAATAGTTGT
>CAVJQD010000078.1:0-10369 GCA_963651555.1 uncultured Clostridium sp.
AACATCCCAATTAGAAGCAAAATAACGAAACGTGGAATTTTTAGAACATCCCTTATATTTAATTGATGTCAATACGACGTAGTCGTCCGTTTATGACTTTTTGATGCGGTTGCCATGAACCAAATAAAGACCTTTTGTCAATCTCACACAATTGTTGTACATTTGCAAACGAAAAATTCATCCAGTATAAAATTCATCCACTATGAAGCAGCACGAAATCATACTTCTATCTATCTCAGGCGAAGACCATCCAGGTGTCACATCTTCCATCACCCACATCCTCGGCAAGTATAACGCCATCATCCTCGATATTGGGCAATCGAACCTACATCACCAACTCGCTCTTGGACTGATGTTTAAGATAACCAACACCCGCCATTCGGGAGATATGCTCAAAGAGATCCTCTTCCGCTGCACCGAACTCGGTATGCAGATTCGCTTCACACCTATCTCCGATGAACAATACTCCGCTTGGGTGATGCGTCATGGCAAGCCCCGACATGTCATAACCGTTCTCGGTCAAGAGATAACCGCGCAGCAGATTTCCCTTGTGACCCAAGCGTTGTCTGACCGCAATCTCAACATTGACGCCATCACCCGTCTCACGGGACGACCACCGCTCAACCTACCCAAGAACGACCATCCTCGCTCCTGTGTGGAGTTCTCCGTAAGAGGCGAGATACAAGATAAGCACTCGCTTGCAGCACAATTTCTTGATATCTCCGCCAAAGAGGGCATCGACATCTCTTTCCAACGAGACGATATCTACCGTCGCCATCGTCGACTGATCTGTTTCGATATGGATTCCACGCTCATCAAGACGGAGGTCATTGATGAATTGGCAGACCGTGCAGGCGTAGGAGAACAAGTGCGAGCTATCACCGAATCGGCTATGCGTGGTGAAATCGACTTCAAAGAAAGTTTCACTCGACGTGTTTCGCTTCTCAAAGGTCTCGATGAATCTGTCATGCAAGACATTGCTCTGCACCTACCTATCATGGAAGGTGCCGACCGAGTGATGGCGGTCCTAAAGAAGTGTGGAATGAAGATCGCAATCATCTCTGGCGGATTTACCTACTTCGGAGAGTATCTGCAAAAGCGATTTGGAGTCGATTATGTCTATGCCAATAACCTCGAGATCGTCGATGGCAAACTGACGGGACACTATCTCGGCGATATCATCGATGGCAAGAAAAAAGCAGAACTGCTCAATGCTATTGCGCAGAAAGAGAATATCGACCTCGAACAAGTGATAGCCGTAGGCGATGGTGCCAACGACCTTCCTATGCTCAATCTTGCGGGTCTCGGTATCGCTTTTCATGCCAAACCCAAAGTGAAAGCCAATGCGCAACAATCCATTTCAACCATCGGCTTGGACGGTATCCTTTACTTCCTCGGCTTCCGAGATGTGCATCTCGACACCCTCTAAGGTGATTTTGTGTTTTGATGCGGTTGCTCTGTTCGAGAATAAGCGATTTTGTGGGAGTGGAGAAAAAATGTTATCTTTGCGGCGGTTTATATTGCAGTAGATGTGTGCCATAACTATTGAAACTATAAACATTGAATTGTATCGTAACTATTTGAATGTATATACTATAACATTACAAGAATGAAGACACTATTTGTAACAGGTGGAGCTGGGTTTATCGGCTCGCATGTGGTTCGGAGATTGGTAAGAAAGTATCCGGATTATAAGATTGTGAATATTGATGTGCTGACTTATGCTGGTAACTTGGAAAACTTGAAAGATATTGATGGTTGCCCAAATTATGTGTTTGAGAAAGTGGATATAACGGATGAACAAGTTGTCAATGAGTTGTTTGCTCGTTATCAGCCCAATGGTGTTATTCACTTGGCGGCAGAAAGTCATGTAGACAGAAGTATCAAAGACCCATTTGCTTTTGTGCGCACGAATGTGTTTGGTACCTGTAACTTGCTTTTGGCTGCGAAGAATGCTTGGCAGGGACATTATGAGGGGAAACGATTCTATCATATCTCGACCGATGAGGTGTATGGTGCATTGCAAAAGAACGACCCTCGTTTCACAGAGATGAATAGATATCAGCCGCACTCGCCATATTCGTCGTCGAAGGCATCGTCTGATCACTTTGTACGGGCTTTTCATGATACGTATGGATTGCCTATTGTGATATCGAACTGCTCAAATAACTATGGTTCGCATCAGTTCCCTGAGAAATTGATTCCATTGGCTATCAATAATATACAGCATAATCGTCCAATACCTATCTACGGCACGGGTGAGAATGTGCGTGATTGGTTGTTTGTGGAAGACCATGCCTCGGCTATTGACCTTATCTTCCATGAGGGTAAAGATGGTGAAACTTATAATATCGGTGGCAACAACGAGTGGACAAACATCGCACTTATCCATCAGTTGTGCAAGATTATGGACGAGAAGTTGGGTCGCGCAGTAGGTACGTCAGAGAAGTTGATCACTTTTGTTACTGACCGTGCGGGTCATGATTTGCGCTATGCGATTGACTCAAGTAAGTTACAACGCGAGTTAGGTTGGCGTCCGAGTCTGACTTTTGAAGAGGGTCTTGCTAAGACGGTAGATTGGTACTTATCGAACCAAGAATGGTTGGACCATGTGACATCGGGCGATTATCAAACCTACTATGAGCGCATGTACGGTTCTTCAAAGTAAGGTGATGGATAATATAGTTGAGCGTTACGAGCAAGATGACTTGCGCGAGGCCGTTGAGACTTTGCGTAAGGGTGGGGTGATACTCTATCCGACGGATACGGTGTGGGGGATTGGTTGCGATGCCACGAACGAAGAGGCTGTGAAGCGGATTTATGCTATCAAGCAACGAGAAGACTCGAAGGCAATGTTGTGTTTGCTGGATGCACCGGGTAAGTTGCAGGGTTATGTGGAAGATATTCCTTCTATTGCATGGGATTTGATTGACTATGCAACGAAGCCCTTGACACTTATCTATCCGAAAGGACGTAACATAACTCCTAACTTATTGGCAGAAGATGGCAGCATAGGCATTCGTATCACGAATGAGATATTCTCGAAACGGTTGTGCGAGATGTTGCATGCACCATTGGTATCGACTTCAGCGAATATCAGTGGTGAACCAACAGCCCGTAACTTCAGCGAGATAAGCGAGAAGGTGCTTGACGCAGTGGATTATGTGGTTCGCTATCGGCGTAAAGACAAGAGTGAACCTTCGCCATCGTCGATTATAAAGATAGGCGACGGAGGACGGTTCCATATCATTCGTGCGTAAGCAGACCATGAGTTTTCGTATTACGGCACATAGAAAGCAACAGTTGAAGTACATATTGGTGGATGCTATATCTGCTGAGTGCGTATGGCTTCTTTTCTTGCTTTTCCGATGGGTGATACGCGACGATTTGTTTGGTTGGAACACGGTGCTGATACCTGCGTTCAGTTTCTATCGACCGCTGATACTTTTCCCATTAGGTAGCCTTTTGGTATATTACTTGTCGGGTTTTTATCTGCGTCCTCAGCCGCAGAATAAACGCATCGGACAGGTGGTAGGTAGCACTTTTATGTGCGCTTTGATAATCAGTTTGGGTTCGTTTTTTATCATCATTATTGACGATAAGATTGACGATTACACCGATTATTATCTGTCGCTTTTGGTGCTGTTTGGAATACAGTTTACGGTGTCGCTTTTGTTTCGATTATGTCTTCTTTGGATCGAAAAGTCCCGATGGAAGCGTGGTCGGATAGTGGAGAAAACGGTTATCTTAGGCGAAAAAACAGCATCGGAGTCGTTGGCTCAGAAACTGCAAGAGGAGGATAAACCGCTGATGGTGAGTCTGCAAGAAGTGGAGACACTGCCTGAGATAGTGAAAAATGAGCGTGTTAATCGTGTGATAATAGCGATGGGCAATGAGATGTCGAAGGAGACACTTTATCAGTTGATAAACACGATCTATCCGCTGAAAGTGGAGATCAGTATCGCACCAAGCGCTTACGATATCTTGGTGGGAGCAGCTCGCATCAAAGACTTGGAGAGTACGCCTTTGGTGACGATAACTGATTATTCGATGAAAGACTGGGAAGTGTGCGTCAAACGGGCATTGGATGTGTTGGCGTCGTTGTTGTGTTTGGTGCTGTTATCGCCTGTGTATCTGATTCTTGCAATATTGGTAAAGACAAGTTCGAATGGTCCTGTTATCTACAAGCAAGAGCGTATAGGTATGTTTGGTAGGCCGTTTGAGATATTGAAGTTCCGCACGATGCGTGAAGATGCAGAGCGAGATGATGTGCCTCAGTTGACCACAACCGATGATGCACGTATAACGCCCATTGGGCATTGGTTGCGTAAGTATCGGCTCGACGAGTTGCCGCAGTTTTGGAATATCCTGCGAGGCGATATGTCGGTTGTAGGACCTCGCCCTGAGAGAGCCTATTATATCCAGCAGATAATGGAGAGGGCACCATATTACTGTCTGCTGTATAAGATAAGACCTGGATTGACCTCGTGGGGACCGATAAAAGTGGGGTATACGGATACGATTGATAAGATGATACAACGGTTGAATTACGACATGGCGTATATGGAGAATATGTCGTTGCTGTTGGATATAAAGATATTGTTTTACACGATACGTGTAGTGGTAGATGGTAAGGGACAGTAAGTTATATGATGGAATGATCCATTGGCGCGAAGAGCACATTCAGGAACGGCATTTTGTGCTGTTGCTGAGTTTCTTTGTGGGCTTTTTTGCGTCGGTGGCAGCATTGCTATTGAAGACTTTGATACATCTTTTTCAGCATCTGATTGAGAGTAATATCATCGCATCAGGTCAGACGTTTTGGTATATTGTCTGTCCTACGATAGGTATTGCGCTGTCGGCGGTGTTCGTTAAATATGTAGTGCGCGATGATATCTCGCATGGTATCACGAAGATACTGTATGCTATCTCGCAGCGTAAATCGATAATCAAGCCCCATAATATGTGGAGCAGTATCGTGGGCAGTTCGGTGACGATAGGTTTTGGTGGTTCGGTAGGTGCTGAGGCTCCAATCGTGTTGACCGGTGCAGCGATAGGTTCAAACTTGGCTAAGTTCTTCCGTCTCGACCAAAAGACGATGATGCTAATGATTGCTTGCGGTGCTGCGGGTGCTATCGGAGGAATCTTTAAGGCGCCTATTGCGGGATTGGTATTTACGCTTGAAGTACTGATGATCGATTTGACGATGGCTTCTGTATCGCCCCTGATTATTGCAAGTACCACTGCCACGGCGTTCACTTATATGTTCTCGGGCATGGACCCCATGTTCCCGTTGAAGGTGGTGGAACCTTTTGCCATTGAGCGTATACCTTTCTTCTTGTTGTTGGGCGTCGTCTGCGGCATGGTCTCGCTCTATTTTACTCGAGGCATGAACTATCTTGAAGGAAAGTTCAAAAAGATAAAACAGACCTATCTGAAAGTGATTATAGGCGGTTGCACCTTGGGCGTGATGGTGTTCCTGTTCCCGCCGTTGTATGGTGAGGGCTACGATACAATAACCGAGTTGATTAACGGCAGTTCGATGGAGACATTAGACCAGAGTCCATTTGCAGGTCTTGGAAAGTATGAGTGGGGATTGATGCTGTACTTGCTGCTGATTATTATCTTTAAGATAGTGGCTTCTGTCGCTACTAACGGTGGCGGTGGAGTAGGTGGTATCTTTGCACCTTCGTTGTTTATTGGTAGTATCACAGGCTTTGTCGTAGCGCATCTGCTTAACTTGTTGGGCATGAATGTTTCGGAATCCAACTTTGCTTTGGCGGGTATGGCGGGATTGATGTCGGGTGTAATGCATGCACCTCTGACGGGAATCTTCCTGATTGCTGAATTGACGGGTGGTTATCACTTACTGATGCCGCTGATGATTGTGTCGGTGCTGTCGTATCTAACCATCATGTTGTTTGAGCCTCACTCGTTGTATGCCATGCGTTTGGCGCAGAAAGGAGAACTACTCACACATAACAAAGACCGTTCGGTACTGACACTGCTGAAAATGGATGTGGTGTTGGAGACCGATTTCACGACCTTACCTGCCGATATGACGCTCGGTGGACTGGTGAAGGTTATTTCGCAGAGCAATAGAAACACATTCCCTGTGATAAGCAATGATGGTCGACTTTTGGGCGTATTGTTGCTCGATGAGGTGCGTAATATCATGTTCCAACCGAGACTGTACAACCGTTTTACGGTGGGTCAGTTGATGACTTCGCCTCCTGCTATTCTGGAATATGGTATGCCGATGGAGAAAGTGATGGAGGTGTTTGAGGACACAGGAAGTTGGAACTTACCTGTGGTCGATGCCGAGAAACATTACATGGGCTTCGTGAGCAAGTCGAAGATATTCGAGTCGTATCGCCACGTATTGGTGCATTTCTCGGACGAGTGAGCCGACTGTTTACATCGTTATTCCCAGCACTCGATTTGCTACTCTGCCTAAAAAGCAGTAACTTTGTCGCCAAAATAGCATAATCAATGAAAAAGACCATCTTCCTAACCGGTGCCACTGGCACTATGGGATACGCAGGCATGCAAGAGATACTGCGCTACCCAGACCAATATACCCTTCGTATCCTGGCACGCCCAAGCCAGAAAAACAAGAAACTACTCGCCCCCTTACAGGACAAGTTGGAGATCGTATGGGGTGACCTAACCAAGTACGAGGATATCTTAAAAGGTGTCACGGGCAGCGACATCGTGCTACATGTCGGTGGCATGGTATCACCTCAGGCCGACTATCGCCCAATGGCTACCCGCAAGACGAACATCACCGCCGCCACCTATATCCGTGATGCCGTTCTCGCTCAGCCCGAAGACCATCAACCTAAGGTGGTCTATATCGGCAGCGTGGCTCAGATGGGTGACCGCCGAGAGCCTTTGCATTGGGGACGAACAGGCGACCCTATCTGCGTCTCGGCGTATGACCACTATGGTATCACCAAAGCCCGTGCAGAGTATATCATCACCAACTCGCCTATCAAACATTGGGTCAGCCTTCGACAATCAGGAATACTCTATCCCGCCATCCTCAAGAACTACGACCCAATCATGTTCCATGTCCCCATACGAGGCGTCTTGGAGTGGGCAACAGTCGAAGACAGTGGCCGACTCTTGGAGCGCGTCTGCCGCGACGAAGTCCCCGATGAGTTCTGGAATAACTATTACAATATCGGCTCCGGTCAAGAGTATCGCCTCAGCAACTACGAGTTTGAGTGCCTCTTACTCAATGCCATCGGCTGTCCGAGACCTGAGAAGATCTTCAACGCTAATTGGTTCACTACGCGTAATTTCCATGGAATGTGGTACTTGGATGGAGACCGACTCGAGAATTATATGCACTTCCGTGCTAACATACCCGTCAAAGAATACTTTGCGCAGATGGCTAAAGCCGATAGTCTACCTTCCGCCATCAAGTTCGCGTCGGTAACAAAAGTCGCCAAACTTGTACCCCATATCGTCAAGTTGGCTATGTTGGCGATGGCACAACACAAGGAGCATGGTACGCAGTGGTGGATTAAAAACAATAAGCAACAACGCATCCATGCCTATTATGGCAGCCTCGAAGCCTACAAGGCTATTCCCGATTGGAAACACAGTGACCTCTCGCACAATAGCGAGAAAGCCATCGTTCTCGACCACGGCTACGATGAACAGAAACCAAAATCCTTATTCACCATCGAAGACATGCAGAAAGCAGCCGCATTCCGTGGAGGTAAATGCTTGTCCGCAGAGATGGTGCAAGGCGATTGGGACACTCCATTAGAGTGGCAATGCGCCGAAGGACACACCTTCAAAGCCTCACCGCGAGTCATCTTGTTAGGTGGCCATTGGTGCCCCGACTGTATGCCTTGGCCATACAAAGACGAACCCAATCCACGCCCTTGGCACTGGGATAAGATCGCACGAGAAAACCCCTTCTTTGCACAGATATGGACACCTCTCCACGATAAGACCGAAGATAACACCTATGGACCCGAGATATTTGACGGCTGGGAATAAGAAGAATAATGTATGAACTTTGACGAATTAGCTTTATCCGACGAAGTGTTAGATGCCCTTTGGGACATGCACTTCGATACCTGCACACCCGTACAAGAAAAGACAATACCCGTTATATTAGAAGGAAAAGATGTCATCTCCTGCGCACAGACAGGTACTGGCAAAACAGCAGCATATATCCTGCCTTTGTTGACCAATCTCGCTTACGATGACCACGATCCCAATAAACTCAATGCCATCATCATGGCGCCTACACGCGAACTCGCGCAGCAGATCGACCAACAGATGGAAGGTTTTGGCTTCTATGTGCCCTTCTCGTCCGTAGCCATCTATGGTGGCAACGATGGATCTTGGGGAACACAAGTCAATGGCTTGCAGAAAGGCGCCGACATCGTCATCGCTACCCCAGGCCGATTACTAAGTCAACTCAATATATACAGTATTGACTTAGTGGGTGTTAAGTACTTTATCTTAGACGAGGCAGACCGTATGCTCGACATGGGCTTTTACGATGATATCCTCAATATTGTCAAACGTCTGCCGAAGGATCACCAGACAATCATGTTCTCTGCAACCATGCCTGATAAGATCCGTCAGCTTGCAAAAGCCATCATGCATGACCCCACCGAGGTACAAATAGCCGTCTCTCGACCACCCGAAACCATACATCAATTAGCGGTTCAACTATACGATACACAAAAAACCACCATGGTTCAGCATCTCTTGGAGGGACGAGGACTCAAGAAAGTCATACTCTTCGTCAGCAAAAAACAAAAGGTACGCGAAATAACACGCCTACTTCGGGCTAAGAAAATCGATGCAAGAGCCATGTTTTCCGATTTGGAACAGAAAGAAAGAGACGAGGTGATGCTTGACTTCCGCAATGGAAAAGTAGATGTCTTAGTGGCCACCGACATCATCTCACGCGGCATTGATGTCGACGATATCCCACTCGTTATCAACTATGATGTGCCACGTGACGCAGAAGACTATGTCCATCGTATAGGCCGTACCGCACGAGCAGAAAACAAAGGCGAAGCCGTCACCTTCGTCTCTCCCGACGATGCACATTACTTCAACCGTATCGAACGCTTCCTTAATAAAACCATCGAGCGACTTCCATTACCCGATGACCTAGGCTCTGCCCCAGATCCTTCGGCATATACCCCTCGCACAAAGCAAGGAAGAAGAAACTTCCAATCCAATAATAAGCATAAATCATCCAAACCCCACCATCATAACAACCCATCCAAACCCTCCCAAAACCCTCAAAAGAATAAACCCAAACCCTCAAAAGAATAAACCAACCACCTAAAAATACCAACCTCAAATCCTCACAACACCCTCTCCAAATCCTAAAAAGACCTACCCAAAACCTTCACAAAAACCACTCAACCTCGAAATGTAAAAGCAGTTTCTTTATATCTTAAAAGAATATAGTATAAATCAGTGTCGAGAGGATGTCGAAGAGTTATCGAAGGGATATCGAAGGGATATCGAAGGGATAGACTAAAAATTCCCCATTTGGAAACAACCAAATAACACCCAAAAATCGCCCATTTATGCCACAAACCGTTAACAACTTGCAATAAAATATTAACGCCGAGCCCGTGGGGAAGACACAATATATCATACCGTCGTGTACTTTTTCGTGCACCAAAAACAAGGATAAAACAGTCATAATGTTATAGGAATAATATGAAACAGTTTGTAGAGAGAGAGAGAGAGAGAGAGAGAGAGAGAGAGAGAGAGAGAGAGAGAGACGGCGCCGCTGTCCTCAAAGAACGGGCTGCTCGGGATAGTAATGCAGAGTTATTAAGGATACTCTGTATGTTGATGATTGTATGTCATCATTACATTGTACACTCATTCTTTCCTGAGGTCTTGCAGCACACCTATCATTCAGTCTCAGGAGCGGTAGTGTTGTTCTTACACTGCTTTATCTATATTGGTGTCAATTGCTTTATTCTTATATCAGGATACTATGGCATCAAAACACGGATACATAGCTTCACAAATATCTATCTAATATGTGCTTTGTATTTTTGTATTAAGCCGATTGGAGGTTTCTTTTATGCTCTTACACCGTATGGCGCTGATTCTTTTATAGCATCGCTAACAATGGGAGAACGTATATGCCGTGTACTTAGTAACACTTTCTTACCTATCTCAAGTAATGGTTTGTGGTTCTTGCAATGTTATGTGGCACTACTTATTATGTCTCCCATATTGAATATGGCGCGAGATCATTTCTCGATGCGACAATATCAAGTGGTATTATTGCTGATGACCTTTGGTAATCTGTACTTTGGTTGGTGGAGAAATATGGCTGGATTTAGTGCAGATGGTTACG